>CAZFQG010000019.1:0-46161 GCA_964520785.1 uncultured Planctomycetaceae bacterium
TCGCGCAAGCTTACCTGTTTTACTTATCCTGCGTATTTATGCGCGCTGGCCCTGGCTGAGTGCCAGGTTGTTCAGCGCGGAAATATGCTGGGGATCGCGACGGACGCACTCCGCGAAGTGCTTGTTGGCGCCCTGGGCGTTGCACGACACCAGGGCGTATCCGAGCCCCAGCAGAAAATCCGGCAGTATCGCGTCCGGGTCGAGATTGCTTGCCTTGACACACTTGTCGATTGCCGCCCCATCCTGCCCGATTTCGAGCAAGCGCAGTGCTTCCTCCGTCAATTGTCGGGCCTGTCGTTTCAAATCCTCCGCTTCGGCAGGCTCAAGCCAACGCAACCCCACCCGTACCATGGGTTTCTTCGCGCGTTCCTCCCAAACCGGTAATTCCTCTTCCGCTGCCTTGCGGTCGGGTTCGGCAATGTCCTTCTGTTGTAGGAACAGCTTCCACATCCGCAGGACCTCGGCCGCGGTACGCATGCTAGACGCCGCCTGGGCCAACTGTGCATAAGTCTGCATCCGCGCGGGCGTCGCATCGCCGGCGGCCGCTTGTTCGGCCACATAGGCTTGATCCTCGGCGGACAAACGGGAGATGGGCACCTGAATTACATCGCCATTGGATTTACGCAGGGAAACCGTGCCGTCTTCTGAGTCCACGAACTCGGCATCGACCGAGTACGCCCCGTCGCTGCTCTTCCACGTGCGTCCAAAGGGTGCAGGGAACGCGGCGGGAGTGAGAATCGTCATTGCGACGAGTGATAGCGCGCAAAGGAACACCGCGACTCTCGTGTGACGCAACCGCTTCGACATGGTCCGGGCTCCTCTGTCTTTTCTGGTAGAGTAATCAGAACAAGCTATGGCCTCTCCTGTTGAGACCTACGTCAACCTCCTACTTGGCTCTCGAGTTTGGGAGACCGCCTCGGGGTTGCCAATGGACGACCCCGTGCGGATACCCGACGAATCCCAGTATACCCCCGGCGGTGGGCTCATACGAGGGGGGCGGCCAAGAAACTTCATCGGTCGGCAGCACATCGAGCCCCTGAACGACGGAAGACGATTATCCCCGAGCGGTCCCTTACCCATTTTAACACTCAAGAACATGGTTCTCTTTAAGACGGGTATCCAACGTGATGGGACCCAGCCCCCCGGGGGGTTGGGTCGATTTTCGGCGACCGGCCGACTTACCGCCAGGGTTGTTCCACCAGAGTGATCTCTCACGTCCGACAACATTGTCGTCCACACGAACGGGGGGCCCTCGCGCGCGAGAGAGTGCTTCGCCGAGAACGCGGCCACACGCGCCCGCACACACGGCCTATAGGTCCACCTAGAAGACGCCTTGATTCGCCTCGGTGTAAATTGGTTTATTGACACGGGCGGGGGTACGAAGGAGACAATCGCTCCTTTACGTCCGCAGCAACCCGCGCCCACGGTGCGGATCGACACGGAGACGGGGTTAACAACGGTACCCGCGAGCGCGAAGGGGCGGGGTCTTGGAAAAAAAACGGGGAATGACGCCAGGGGCCCAGGGGGTCGATCCCATCGCCACCGTCCCGCCCCCTTCTTCCGCCAGAGTGCGAACCCACGGTCGACCGTTCCAATCAGACGCCGAGGTGGATGAAGGGAATCAGGAGGAAGTCGCGAAGGATCAGCCGCGCGCGGATGGCGCCATGGTTCGAAGCCGGCGAGATTCCGGTCAGGACGCGCCGACCTCTCTGGTGCATCCGAATAGCTCAAAAAACGGTAGTCCTCGCAATCGACGATTTCCGGCTTATCGGACCTTCTCAGACGGGCATAAAGCAATCCGGTAATTACCGTTTTCGAATCCGGTAAATACCGCGAAACCCCGCAAAACATAGTGTTTTCTTGCAATGACTTGCAAAGCCTTCCGAATAAGGTTATAGTAGCATAAACCTTGAGTGTACTAGGGTTAAGAGACATCCAGAAAAGTCCTTTGGGAGCAGGAAGTCGAAGGTTCAAATCCTTTCGCCCCGACCTTTCTTCTTGCGACGATTCCTCTGGTCGGGTGCATCAGAGAGTGCACCGACGGTAATAGAGGTTGTTGTCGCCGAGGAGTCGGCGATGGTGTGGTGGACGACGGCCGTGTCGGCTTCTTCGTGCGGGGAAGTCCGGCGTTCAAATCGACAACGAACGAGGCGTCCCGTCCGGGTGAGACGAGCCGGGACGCCCTCCGGTCGCTCGTCGTAACGGACTCCGTGTGAATCGCAACCGGCCTATTGGGGGTTTTTTTTCGCCCGTTTCGCCCTCGCCGCGAGTTTCAATTGCTCGATTTGCGTCTTCTGATCGGGGGAGAGGACCTGTTCTATCTTCTCGTCGCGCTGCTTCTTGAGTAACTCGTACTGAGCCTTTAGTTCGTCCAGCTTCGGCCCGTAGACGCGCTGAATGGCATAAATCCGTTGCCGTTGCCCGTCCGAAACGACATTCGCATAATATGCGGGAAGTCGGGAATAGCTCTTGTTTGCCTGGACGGGCGGAGCCTCAATGGGATCGATCTGGACCGGTCCGAGGGCAGCCCTCTGCGGCTCCAACTTCTCCGGGACGGGATCGCCAGCCACTTGTTGCTGAAGGTCGTCCCCCTGTGCAGGTGGGTTCACCGGTTCGGCAGCCCCGGAGAAGGTATAGGAAACGAACAGCGCGCCCAGAAGGAGCACAAAGACAAATACGACGGTCGAACGAATGGATTTTGCCATCTTTTCATGCCTTTCGAGTAAAACGGTCTGCCGATTGCGGATATGCCCGGAGCCCCTCGGGAGTTCTCGCCCCCACGGTACACACTGCTCCCAGCCCGACCGCGTTGGCACCACGGTTCTCCGAGTGATTCGATAAAGCAAAGCTTACAACTCCAATTCTAAAGTCGTGTCGACGGGACTGCAAGCGGCATCCCGAATTACCTCGAATGTTGGGGTGCCATGTCCCCCACATCTTCGCCCGCCCTTGTGTTCCCAGCGGCCTTATGAGAAAATGAGAAGTGTTTGATCTTTTCCCAGCCAGAAGAGAAGAGGAGTCTGATGCGATGGCCCGTGAATCCTGCGTATTGGTCGATGTGGCCCAGGACGTATATACGAGCGATTTGGAGATCACGCCGAACGACGTAGGAGGGGCGGCGACCGGATATCGCGTGATAAAACGTACGCTTCGCGGGGGACTTCGCTCCGGTGTCGACGTCGTGGAGGTCGATAACGGGTTTTTTTCCTTCATGGTCGTTCCTACTCGCGGGATGGGAGTTTGGAAAGCGAGCTGCGCCGGACTGAGGATCGGCTGGAACTCGCCGGTACGCGGGCCGGTTCATCCCGCTTTCGTTCCCCTCTTCGCGCCGGATGGGTTGGGGTGGCTAAGCGGGTTCGACGAACTGCTAGCGCGGTGCGGACTGCAAAGCAACGGTTCGCCGGAGTTCAACGACAACGGCACGCTCCGTTGGCCACTTCACGGTCAGATCGCCAACACGCCGGCGGACAGGGTCAGCGTCGTCGTCGACGGCGATTCAGGCGAAATCCGTCTGGTCGGCGAGACGACGGAAGCGCGCATCTTTCAACCGAAACTCCGTTTGAAGAGCGAATACGTCACTCGGCCGCACCACCCCGGATTTCGCCTTATCGACACGGTTACGAACCTCTCGGCCGCTCCGGCGGAAATGCAATTGCTCTACCACATCAACTTCGGGATGCCCTTGGTCGCCCCGGGGACGACGTTTCACATCCCGTTTGCCGAGGTGGCGCCCCGAACCGAGTCGGCGGCGGGCTTCTTGGACAAGCGCGACGTGTACCTTCCGGAACGGATCGACGCCCCGGAACAGTGCTTTTTCTACGAGCCGGTCGCGTCGCCGGACGGGTGGACGCTCGCCGTTCTGAAGAACGAATCGCTCGGCAAGGGGCTCAGTCTGCGGTTCAACAAGAATCAACTTCCCTTTTTTACTCAGTGGAAGAACCATCAGCCCGATTCCGACGGGTACGTCACCGGCCTGGAACCGGGGCTGAATTTCCCGAACACGCGGTCGTTCGAGAAGGAACACGGACGCGTTTTGGTGCTGGAACCGGGCGAGTCGCGTTCGTTCGAAATCGAACTCATCATCCACGACTCTTCGAGCGCCGTCAACGCGGCGATCGCGGAGGTCGATTCACTCCAGTCCGGAGTCGCGCCTCGGATTCAGCCGGACCCGAAGCCGGATTGGTCGGAATAGCTCCGGGGACTCCGGGTCGAAATCCCGATCGGTTGCCGGCCGGCTTGCACGGCCGGCGGTGATCGATTCTTTGACGGTTAGGAAGGACCATGACGCAACACGTTTTCCCTTGGCTTGTAACGATCATTTGTCTCTTGGCCGGCTCGGCGCGGGCCGGCGATTGGCCCCAATTCCGCTGCGACCCGGGCCGCACCGCCGCGACGTCCCACGAACTGCCCGACAATTTGCGGCTACGCTGGACTCGCGTGCTTCCGGCGCCCCGACCCGCGTTTCCGCTTGAGCCGCGGTTGGCTTACGACGCTTCGTATGAACCGGTGGTGCTCGGCGACACGATGTTCGTCCCGTCGATGGTCACGGACAGCGTTACGGCACTGGATGTCGAGACGGGCGACCAGCGCTGGCGATTCACGGCCGAAGGCCCCGTCCGCTTCGCGCCGGTGGCCTGGGAGGGGAAGGTCTATTTCGTGTCCGACGACGGCTACCTGTATTGCCTGAATGCCCACGATGGTTCGCCGCGTTGGAGGTTCCGGGGGCTTCCCGAGGATAGACGGGATCGCAAGGTTCTGGGCCATGGACGGCTGGTTTCGCTATGGCCGGCGCGCGGCGGACCCGTACTGGCCGACGGCGTCGTCTACTTCGGCGCGGGTCTGTGGCCCACCGAGGGCGTGTTCGTGCATGCCGTGGACGCCCGAACCGGAAAGGCCGTTTGGTCGAATACCGAAGTTGACCGCATCCCCGAAAGCAACTGGGATCACGGTATCGGTTTCGACGCGGGATTGACCCCGCAGGGCTATCTGGCGATCGTGGGCGAAAGGCTCGTGGTTCCGTGCGGTGCGCAACTGCCTGCTTTTCTCGACCTGAAGTCCGGAGAACTCCACACGTACACGATGGGTTGGGGCGGGCGCCTCGGCCTGCCGAAAGGTTGCTGGTTCGTCGCCGGTGTCGGGAAGTATCTCAGCCACGCGGGAGATCTGTACGACATAACGCGGCACAACGAAGAGCGGCTTCCGAAGACCCGGGCGGACGAAACGGACTACAAGCCAATGCTGTATCCCGGTGGGTGGACGCGGTTGACCATTGAACGCGCCAATCAACGTGAACTGGACCGTTTTCGCCAGCCGGTCATGACGCCGGACGTGATGTATGAAAGCGACGGAAACATCGTAGCCCGGGATCTGACGGACTACACGCTTGAAAAACGAACCGAAGACAACATACCGGCCCACCGCGCCAAGGATCAGGTGCCGGACGACTTCGGCGCCGTCTTTCGTCATATCTGGGAATTGCCGTCGGAGCTTTCCGTGCATATCAAGGCGGGCAACCGGTTGTATGCCGGCGGGCCGAACGTACTGGAGGCGATTGACATATCCGGTCCGAAACCGGAAACGGTCTGGCGGGCGGAGATCGACGGCACTCCCACTCGAATGCTGGCCGCCGGCGGGAAGCTCTTCGTCGTCACGGCCGAAGGCGCCATTCTCGCTTTTGCCCCTTCGACGACATCCGACGCCGTCCGCCACGTCCCGGTGGACGCGCCTCCGCCCTCCGATGACGAGTGGACGGCAAGAGCGGCGGCCGTCTTGGAAGCGACGGACGCCCGAAAAGGCTACGCCCTGGTGGCGGGAATCGACGAGGGTCGCCTGGTCGAAGAATTGGTCCGGCAGTCGGAACTGCACGTAATCGCGGTCGATGAGGACGCGGGCAAGGTCGCGGCCCTGCGCGAGCGGCTCTTGCGCGCGGGGCTCTATGGCACGCGCGCAAGCGTGTTGGTCGGAAATCCCGTGACGTATCCGTTTCCGCCGTACATGGCCAGTCTCGTCGTCTCGGAAACCCCCGATCTCCTCGAACGGGCAAAGCCGCGAGCCTTGACCGAGGCCGTCTTCCGCGTACTGCGTCCATACGGCGGCGTTGCCTGCGCATGGGGTGCGCCGGCGGATCGTGGGCGGATTGAAGAAATCGTCCGGAGCGAGGCGTTTCCCGGCGCAAGCGTTCGTCAGGTGGGCGACCTGGTACTGCTGGCTCGTTCCGGTCCGCTGCCGGGAGCGGCGGACTGGTCGCACGCCGAGGCGGATGCCGCCGGCACGGGGGCGTCGTCCGACGAACTCCGTTCACCCACGTCCGTGTTGTGGTTCGACGCGTCGAGGCGCTGGCACAAATACCCGGGGCAGGTTCAGGTTCGCGTCGTCGGCGGGCGCATTATTTTGTACGAGAACAAGCTGTTACAAACCATGGACGTCTACACCGGCCGATTGCTTTGGGCAATCGATCTGTCCGACGCCCCAATAGACCGCGGAAGAATCCGTCACGACCGTCATCGCATATGGGGACCCTCCCCAAGCCTGTCGCCGAATACCGAGTTGGTCGCCGTCGAGGACGCCGTCTACTTGAGTGACGGTGAGGCATGTCTGGTATTCGCGCCGGCGACGGGCGAACGGATCGGCGTCATCGACGTTCCCGGCGGCCTTACGTCGCCGTGGGCGAATCTGCGCGTCAGCGGCGACTATCTCGTGGGTAGTAGCGGCCGGTATGTCTGTTGCCTGGATCGTCGCACGAACAAACTCCTATGGCGGGTTGAGGCGGCCCGAAGCGCTCTGTACCTCGCCGTGGGAGGCGACAAGGTGTTCTGTAGCGAATTGGCCAACCTTCGCCGCGGCGAGGATGCCACGCGCGACGGTAGCATCTTCGCGTTGGACCTCAAGACGGGCGAGCGTCTATGGCAAAGGCCGGGTGGTTCCAGATTGCGTTATAGTCCGGTCCTCGACATTGTCGTAACGACCGCCGGCGTCTTTCAAGGCGGCGACGGCGAACCGGTGCCCCAAGAGTCGGACGTGCCGGCGACAAGGCTCCTCGTCACCGGTGGTGGACTGCCAAAAACGGGATTGCCGGGATTGATCGCCGGACGGAAGCTCCTCGCGGGAGGCGATGACACCCTTTGGGTCTACGCGTTGCCGTCGGTGGAGCCCATCGGCGATCCGATGAAGTGGGTCCGCCGGGGTTGTACGGGCACGCGCGCGAGCACCAATCTGATGACGACGCGCTACCGCAGCAATTCGGCTTGGATCGATCTCGACAGCCGGGAAATCACGCCGTTTCTGGGGATTCGTCCGGGTTGCTCCGTGAATAACAATCTCTACCCGGCCAACGGGGTGATGAACATGCCCAACCTCACGGGCGGCTGCACCTGCAATTTCGCGCCGGTTTCCATGGCCTGCGTACCGGCCGCCGTCGTCGAACGCACCACAAGTGAGTAACCCCGTGCGTCCGGCCGGACCATTCCTTTCGACGCGGTGGCGGTTTTCCGTAGTTTCAACGTTTGTCGTCGCCGGAGAACGGCCGGTTGCATAGCGCCGCATCGCCGTGATACAATCGAGTCGTAGTCACTTCATGAACCTTCCATTGAACGGCTTGTCCCCGTGGCGAAGCCGGTAGTTACAGGAGACAAACCATGTTGCGCATGATCCGTTTCGCCGTCGCCGCGATTTGTATCGGGGTTTTCGGAGTCGGAATGGTACAGGCCGTCGGGGCGGAGGTCCAATCCCTCGCGATCGTACTGAACCCGTACGAAAACGTGGACTGGAAAACCGTCGAACATCACAGGGCGGCGCTGCACACGCATACACTGCAAAGCGACGGTCGTCACCCGCTGGCCGAGGTGGTGGCGGAGTATCGCAAGGCCGGATTTACCATCCTCGCGATCACCGACCACGACAACATGAAACCCAGACCGGAAGGCAGGCAGTTCGCCCCGGACGAAAGACCGGACAACTATCCGGCGAATATCACCTGGCCTTGGGTGGACTACGGCGGCCCTGCGCCCGACGACGTGAAAATGGTGGGGATCAAGGGAAACGAACTATCTTACCGGCATCACATGAACAGTCTGTTCAATGATTTCGGTATTCCGGATCGGGCGGTGGAAGAAGACGACCTGCTCCTCGGAGTCAAGCGGCACGGCGGTCTGGCGTTCTTGAATCACCCGGGAATCGACGCCGACTGGTGGACGCGAAGGCCCGTCGAGTGGTACGTCGAGCGCTTCGAGAAACACGGCGGGGAGTATCTCGTGGGAATCGAGGTGACGAACGCCGCGCCGGCGACCGAGAAGTATGACGAAGGCCTGTGGGATCAATTGCTCGCGCGGTTCATGCCGAATCGGCCGATATGGGGATTCGGTACCGACGACATGCATGCTTTGAATAGTGTCCGAGAATCCGACTCCGTCTTTCTGCTTGAAGAGCTTACGGAGGATGCCGTGCGCGCGGCAATGGAGACGGGACGGTTCTATTTTCGCAAGTCGAACCGTCGTGACGATCTACGGCAGCGACGGCCGCCGGAGGAATTGTTCCCTCGTATCGAATCGATTGAAGTCGACGAAGAGGCGACCACCATCACCGTACGCGGATCGAACTACGACTCCATCGTCTGGATATCCGCGCCGGAATCCTTGGAACCGTCGGACGACTTCGAGACGAGTCCTCAACCGTGGCCCTTGGGAAGAGTCGTCCATGAAGGCGAGTCCCTGAACTACCGGCAGACGCCCAATATCCGAGGCTACGTCCGCGTCGAACTCCGTCGCAAAGACGGCGAAGACCTCTTTCGCACGTTCACGAATCCCATCGGCTTCGCTCCCCAAGAGTAGCCGGAAAAGAATTGTGGAAAAATCGGGTTTATGCTTGCATGTCGCGCATCCCGAAGCGGACTGCACCAATGCCCCCCCATTAGTCGCATTACCTTACCCGGCGCAGGTCGATATACTTGCATATTCGTCTTCCGGGACTGGTTCCGGAGATGACCCGGCGGCCGGGGCTCCGTTGCCGTGCTTTTTTATTCCGATCTCGTTTTCCGCCCAATCGGCTAATATGCCTTACACGCCTTTCACCATCGCCACGCTTGCCGCGTATTTGCACCTCACTCCCGCCCAGGTCGAGAAGCTGGCGGAGCGGGGGGATTTGCCGGGACGCAAGGTGGGCGGGGAGTGGCGGTTCAGTAAGGTAGAGGTACATCACTGGCTGGAGACGCGGATCGGGGTTTCAGGGGAGACCGAACTCGTCCGCATGGAAGACGCATTGGATCGGCACATCACCCCGGCCGAGCCGGAGGAGGTCTCCGTGAGTGCCCTCCTTCCGCTGGATGCGATCGCGCTCCCGCTGGCCGCGAGGACGCGGAACTCGGTGATTCGCGGCATGGCGCGGCTCGCGGCCGACACCGGGCTTCTCTGGGACCCGGAGGCAATGGCCCAGGCCGTTCTCGACCGCGAAGAGATGCACCCGACGGCGCTGGAAAACGGCGTCGCGTTGCTGCATCCCCGACGCCCGTTGCCGTCCATCCTTGCCGAGCCCGTTCTAGCCTTGGGAATTACCGGCAACGGCATCCCCTTCGGTGGAGGCGGGGGGGGCCTCACCGACGTCTTCTTTCTGATTTGCTCGACCGAAGACCGCGGGCATTTGCGTCTGTTGGCGCGGCTGAGCCGTCTGATTGGCTTGGAGGGGTTCTTGACAGCCCTCCGCGCGGCGGAAAACGCCGGCGCGGCGCGGCAAGTCATCACGGACGCCGAGGCGGAATTATAGCGCAACCCTCATGAGCCACGACCGCCCGGTGGAGCCCAAAGCCCGTTTGAACGTCTTTCTTGTCGGCAAGTCAGACCGCGCGGAGTTCGCCGCGGCGCGGGACGAGTTGTTTCGCCTCGCGCGGGTCACGCTCGCGTGGGATATCGCCGAGGCGATCGGCCTGCTTCGCGGCAACGGCCGCCACCCGGACGTGATCGTTTTGGCTCAGGCGATTCCCGGCGAGTTCTCGCCGGAGGGGGTCGAAACACTTCGCCGCGCGGCCCCGTTGGCGCGTCTGGTGGGTCTGTTGGGTACGTGGTGCGAGGGGGAAATGCGGACCGGTGACCCCTGGCCGGGCGTAATCCGCCTTTACTGGTACCAATGGCATCCGCGAGCGGCAATCCACTTGAGGGCGCTGGCCGCTGGCAAGTCAACCTCGTGGGCGCTTCCGCCGACGGCAACGCACGAAGACCGCCTGCTGGAGGATTCCCCGACAATCGCCAGGCCGGTTTCAGCGGCCGAGGACGATTCAAGGCGGCCTCCTCTGGGTACCGTCGCCGTTTTCTCGCCCCGCGTGGAAATGACCGAGTGGATATGCGAGGCGTTTGGTGCGCCGGAATGGAATGTCCTTCCCGTCGATTTCCGCCGCGTGCAGGAGTTCATCGCCGTGAAACGGGATGCATGTCTGGCCCTGGCCGGCCACGTCGACCTGCTGATCTACGACGCCACCGAATTCGACGCCGCCGAGGCTGCCCGATTCACGCGCGTCCTCGATCTGGTCGGCGCGAAGGAATCACTCTTGCTGTGCGACTTTCCCCGGCTTGCCGACCGCCGCCGGGCCCGAGATGCCGGCGCCGCCTGCCTTCTCGCCAAACCGGTCGACCTCCTCGATCTCACTTATGTCGCTCGCCAGCTCGCCCCTGGCGCTCGTTCTCCGCGACAAAGGGCGGTGGTGTAGACTGCGACCTTCGTGTTGCCTTCCCTTTCACGAAACTGGGTCGGCCCGCGAAACGTCATGCTCATCCAAGCTCCGTATTCCGGGAAAAGTTCGGCGCGTTTCGCGCCGGCGACCATTGAGTTTGCCTCCGGGAGGAGTTTGCCTCCGCGAGGGAGCGGTCGCGAGCCGGATATCAACGGAGGGTCCGACGACAGTAAACCGGAATTTCCCCCCATCTTGTCCGCCGCCCTCGAGCCCGGTCAAGGGTCAAGCGGTAAATGCAGAGAGCCATCGCGAGGAGGAAAACGGGTTCACCGTTCATCGTCACGTTTTTTGTCATTCGGATGTTATGGAAAAACATGAATATCCTGAGCATAACCCTTGCCTCCTTTGGAGGTCGGGTGCTCTCAGGGTTTATGCCATCATCCAGCCGTTGGCTATCCCATTGTCCGGGTGGACCGCCCTTGAACTCCCGCCGTTTGCCTGGAATTCATCTTGTGACCGTGAACCAGTGAGAGGGATTCTTTCTGTATAACTATTTTGAGGGGAACGAATATAGCCGATTAGGGGTTCACGTGGTGACGAAAGGCTGCTATAATTGTAGGTTTTCAGCAGCCGTGTTCCGTGATGTGGTAGTGTTACGTAACGCGGACCCACCGAAGGAAATCCTTGCAATGCCCACCTACGACTATGTTTGCGACGCGTGCGGTCACGAGTTCGACCTCTTTCAACCAATAACGGCCGAGCCGGAGAGACGATGCCCTCGGTGCAAGAAGCTAAAACTTCGCCGGCTGTTTGGAACCGGGGTGGCGGTCGTTTTCAAGGGTTCGGGATTCTACCAAACCGACTATCGGAGTGAATCCTACAAGAAGGGGGTGGCCGCCGAGAAAGAGGCGACCACGACGAAGACGGGCGATTCGAAATCGTCATCGACGAAGGAGAAGAATTCCAAAGCGCCCAAGGATACCTCCGCCGCTTAGCCGGCCGTGAAGACGGTAGAGACCGTGCCGCCAAGGCTCAGCGCGAGCGGAATCTCGTCTTTGGGGCTTGACAGCGATTTCGATCAATGCCAGAATCGGAACCCTGTCGACGATAGAATCGCGTTCGATCAGTCGATCCACGGCGTCGGTTCTCGTTTCGTCATACCCAGGAGTTTATTAGCGAGAGTTTTTCGGTATCCGTATTATCCATGTCCGGCAGGTCCACAACGGTTTTATCGGTGAGACGACCCCCCGAGAAAGGGTGTGTCGTTGCGTCGATGGTCGAAGGGACGAGTTGATCTCATATGGCGCACCGGATTACGGAAGCGGACATCGAAGGGGCGCAGCGAATCTGGGCCGGCGGAATCGTGGAGATCGGACGGGCGTTCCTAGAACAGCGAGACTACCGAGCATTGGCCCGGAGCATGGTGGACGGTTTATACGGGTACCAGGAAGGGGCCGTGCTTTTTAAGCCGACCAAGGCGCGCGAAGAGCCGTTCCGCTTCAGTGCCACCGGCGCCGTTTCGTATTTTGTCGGCGGCGAGCGCGAGTATCCGGAAGACCATGGTTTTGCCCTGAAGCCCTGGACGCGGGTCCGGTTCGAAAATGCCGCGTTCCTTTTCCGGCGGGACCACGCGTTGGCGATGGGTCACTACTACTTCACGGATGAGGACGGAGAGGAGATGAAGGTCGAATTCACATTCGGCTATTTTAGGGCGGAGGGAAGCAGGTTGAAGATCGACCTGCACCATTCTTCGTTGCCTTTCTCGTAGCGGAAAGACATTCGGAGGCGGTCCGGGAATCTCCGGGCGGCCTCGTCGCGTTCGGAATCGCGGCCGGCGTCGGGTAATAACGGGCGCCGAGTGAGCGGCGGAGCGATATATCGAAAGCGTTCCGAAGATCGCGGCCCGCCCTACCGGGGTCGGCTCGCTCGAAGAGCGGCCTTTTGCGGAAGCCGCGTCGAACAAGAAAACGCTGCTATTATCAGTCAAGCAAACCCCTTAACCCAGGAGAGAGTCAAAGATGGCGGAAGCACCCAAGACCGCGGCTCCCGGCCGCACCTATCCCCCCCCCTCGGATTTCGCGGCCCAAGCCCATGTGAATTCGATGGAGCAATACCAGGAGATGTACGACGAGTCCATTACGGACCCGGAATCGTTCTGGGGCCGGATTGCCGATGAATTCGTCTGGCAAGAGAAATGGACCAAGGTCCGCGACTATACCTTCGATCCGCCGGTCAGCATCAAGTGGTTCCTCGGAGGAAAGACGAACGTCTCGGTCAACTGCCTGGACCGGCACTTGAAGGAGCGCGGGGATCAGACCGCCATTATCTGGGAGGGCAACACTCCCGGCGAGGACGGCAAACTGACCTACCGTGAGCTGTACACCGAGGTCTGCAAGCTGGCCAACGTGCTCAAGGCGCAAGGGGTGAAGAAAGGGGACCGGGTCTGCATTTATTTGCAGATGATTCCCGCGGCGGCCATCGCCTGCCTCGCTTGCGCCCGGATTGGCGCCGTCCATTCAGTCGTATTCGGAGCGTTCAGCGCCGACGCCTTGCGGGACCGGATCGACGACTCGAAATGCAAGGTCCTGATCACGCAAGACACGGCGCTCCGGGGGAAGAAGACCGACATCCCGATGAAGTCGAACGCCGACGAGGCGGTGGCCCAGTGCCCCAGCATCGAGAAGGTCATCGTGGTCAAAAGGACCGGCCACGAAGTGCCCATGCAAGACGGCCGCGATATCTGGTACGAAGAGGCCATGGCGGCGGCCTCGGCTGAATGCGATCCGGAATGGATGGATTCCGAGGATCCGCTGTTCATCTTGTACACCTCCGGTTCGACCGGCAAGCCCAAGGGCGTGCTGCACACCACCGGCGGTTACATGGTGTACGTGGCGACGACGTTTAAGTACATTTTCGACTATCACCCCGGCGACATCTGGTGGTGCACGGCCGACATCGGTTGGGTCACCGGTCATAGCTATATCGTTTACGGCCCGCTGGCCAACGGCGGTATCAGCATTATGTTCGAGGGCGTGCCGACCTACCCGGACGCCGGACGGTTTTGGGGCGTCTGCGAGAAGTACAAGGTCACGCAGTTCTACACCGCCCCGACGGCGATTCGTGCCTTGATGCGCGAAGGAGAAGAGCCGTTTCAATCGCGTGACCTGTCGAGCATCAAGCTGCTCGGAAGCGTCGGCGAACCGATCAATCCGGAAGTTTGGGAGTGGTACCGCGAACACGCCGGCCGCGGCGAAACCCCGGTCGTCGACACCTGGTGGCAAACGGAGACCGGCGGCATCTTGATCACGCCGCTGCCGGGCGCCCACACCCTCAAGCCGGGAAGCGCATCGCGACCCTTCTTCGGAGTCGAGCCGATCATCCTGGACGACAACGGCGTGGAGGTTCCTACCGGAGAATCCGGCAAGCTCTGCATCAAGCGGCCCTGGCCGGGCATGATGCGGACCACCTATGGCGATCACGACCGGTTCATCCAGACCTACTTCATGACGTACAAGGGTCTCTATTTTACCGGCGACGGCTGCCGCAAGGATGCCGACGGAGACTACTGGCTCTTGGGCCGCGTCGATGACGTCATCAACATCTCCGGCCACCGTCTCGGCACGGCCGAAGTCGAAAGTGCGCTGGTCTCGCACCCGGCCGTATCGGAAGCGGCCGTGGTCGGATACCCGCACGACATCAAGGGCCAGGGCATCTACGCCTACGTCACGCTCAAGACCGGATACGACTACGCCGACGAGTTGAAAAAGGAACTCGTCGGGCACGTCCGCAAGGAGATCGGCCCGATCGCCTCGCCGGACGTAATCCAGTGGGCGCCCGGCCTTCCGAAGACCCGTTCCGGCAAGATCATGCGGCGTATTCTCCGCAAGATCGCCGAAGGGGAAACCGGAGCCCTGGGCGACATCAGCACCCTGGCCGACCCGTCCGTGGTCGAGAGCCTCGTCAAGGAGGCGATCAACGTCAAGTCCTAGCGGCAGAGTAGACTTCGTGTAGATTTCATGTAGACTTCGTCGCCGGCGCCGCCCGTCGAATTCACCCGACGGGCGGGTCCGGTGACGTTTTTCGTGCCGCGTCCGTATTCGCGGTGACTCGCTCCGTCGGCGCGCCTCGATCCACTGGTTTCGGAAACGGACCGGGGCGAATTGAGAATACCAACAGCGAAAGGAGATTACGACATCATGACCGGAGCTTCCGAACCCAAGACCATCAACCGCTGGTGGGTCGTGCTTGGTGGAATCCTCATCCAGCTTTGCCTGGGGGCGATTTACGCCTGGTCGGCCTTCACCGGAAAGCTGACCGCCGAAGCCGGGCCTTACCAGTTTAGCAAAACGCAAACGCAAGTCGTGTTCGCCCTGGGGCTGGCGTCGTTCGCGGTCATCATGGCGCTCGTCGCCGGACGGTGGCAGAAGACGGCCGGACCGCGCGTGGTCGCCCTCACCGGCGGAATCGTCCTCGGGATCGGCTATGTGCTGGCCGGGCTCTCCGGAACGAATTTCTGGGGAATTCTGATCGGTGTCGGCCTCTTGGGTGGAGCTGGAATCGGGCTGGCCTACGTCTGCCCCATCGCGGCGCTGGTGAAGTGGTTTCCGGACATGAAGGGGCTGATTACCGGACTTGCCGTCGCGGGATTCGGATTCGGCGCGCTCATCTGGATCAAACTGACCCAGGGCTTCAGTTTCGGTCCGATCGACCTCACTCCCGGCTGGAGCGGCCTCTACGGGATGGACTGGAGCGTAAACCAGGTATTCATCCTCTACGGCGTTTTATTCGCCGTCCTGGTCGGGCTCGGCTCGCTGGTCATGGTCAATCCGCCGCAGGGATACAAGCCGATGGGTTGGGTTCCACCGGAGGGTCTGGCCGCCGGAACGACCGGCGACGTCGATTTCACAGAGCGGCAGATGGTCGCCACTCCCCAATTCTGGGGGCTGTTCTTCTGCTTCTTCGTCGGAGCGACGTCGGGACTGATGGTCATCGGCATTATCGGGCTCTTCGGTAAGGAGGCCTTGCAGAACTCGGGGCTCTCCGCCGAGGATGCCATTATCGCCACCGGAACCGCGATGGGCCTTTTCTATGCCCTGCTCAACGGTCTGGGCCGGATCATTTGGGGAAAGATATCGGACCCGCTCGGCCGGCGGATGTCGATCGTCGTGATGAGCGCGCTCCAGGGCGTGATGATGATTCTGTTCTTCTATATTGGCGGAAGCGTCGTCGGGCTGTGCTTCGGAGCGGCCGTGATCGGATTCAATTTCGGCGGCAACTTCGCCCTCTTCCCGGCGGCGACGGCCGACTACTTCGGCAACAAGAACGTCGGGACGAATTACCCGTGGGTCTTCCTCTCCTACGGCGTGGGCGGAATCGTCGGGCCGATCCTCGGCGGCTACATGGGGGACCAGCAGGCCTGGATGTGGGCCTTTATTCCGGCCGGCGTCGCCTGCCTCATCGCCGCCGGGGTCGCCTCCTGCTTGAAGCCCCCCAAGCCGCCCGTCGAGGTTTGAGCTTGAATCCATGAATCATGATGAAGATACCACTGAACGTCTCAGGGTTTGGGGCGTACCCTCCGCGTCGGCCAGAACTACTTCGCGCGAGGGCGAGCAAGACACTCAGCGCCGCGAAGACCGCCGCGACCGGTTCCGGTACCGCCTTCGGACGGGTAGAGACGCCCCAATTCGCGCGAACGATGTCCAGGTCCTCACTTCCTACGATTCCATCGCCGGAGGCGTCCCCTTCTGACGGGCCCGAAACGGCCCCCCCCCAATTCGCGCGGATGATATCCAGGTCACCACTATTGACCACTCCGTCCGCGTTCAGGTCCCCTTCGAGCGGACCGAAATAGAGAATCAGTCGCGGCGGCCGCCCCTCGCCGTCGCCGTGGACGTAGTTCGAATCGGCCCAGTCTCGTTCTCCGCAGTAGTACTCGTCCCGTAGGATGACTTCCGTAAGCGGCGCCTTCAAAGAAAGAGCGAGAATTCCGGCGCCCAGCCGGGCGGCCTCCAAAAGGGCCAAGTCGCTGCCGTCGGCCGGGTCGCTGTCGTAGTACCTGCCGGAGGGGCTGTTCTCTTCCAGGAGAAAATGCCCCAAATCACTCAGGGCATATTCCCAGAGGTTCTCGTAATTGTTCCAGGTAATGCCGTCAATTGACGTGGTGTCCAGCACGTAGGCGTACTGCTCGAACGCCGTGGAGTTGTGGTGATCGGCGCCGGCGCACGCGTACAACCGCAAGACGGCGTCCGTGATCGGCTCGTCGATCTCCGACAAATCAAACGTAAGCAGCCCGTGGCGCCGGCCCTCGCGCGGATTCTCGTTTGCCCAGACGGAGACGAGGTCGTTTTCGTAGAACGCGCCGGGATTGACCTCGCGTACCCACCCATCACTCGTGGCGGTAAGCACGTAGTCGCCTCCGTTGAGGATAAGCCTGGCCGGTTTCGCTTGGCCGTCGGCCGCGCGGTAGTATTCCAGGTCGGCCCATTCGCGGCGACCATTGGGGACGGAGTCCACGAGGTGCATCTCCTCCGGCTTAAGCGCAATGGCGACTTTTCCGCCGGTGAGGGCCAGGTAATCGCGAAGCGTCTGGACGTCCGTCTCCGACGCGGAACCGCTCCAATACCGGTCCATCCGCACCCCCCCTTCCTCGAAACGCAGTGCTCCGAGACTATCGAGCGAGATTTCCTCATAGGTTTCGTAATTCGCCCAGGTCGCGTTTTGTACCTCGGTGGGCACCAGCAGCACGGCCTTCTGAGCAAACGCCTTTTCGTTCCGCGAGTACTCCATCGCGAAAAGGTCGAGCCTCGCGCCGTGGAGAACGCCCGGCATTTCGCCCACGTCGAACTCCAAGAGAGTATAGCGCCGGCCGGTTCCGGCCCCGGCGTGGGACCCCCACACGGAAAGCAAATCGTCCTCGTACGTCAGTCCCGGCCGGACCTCGCGGATCCAGACGTCCTTCACCGGCTCGAGCCGCTTTTCGATGACGACCGGCACGTCCGGCCGGACGTTCGAGACCTCGTCCAAGTCGAGCAGCGCATCGAGGAGCAAACCGACGCCGTTGGTCGCCTCGTAGTAGGGCTTCGCCGGGTGACCCCGGAAGAGGTCGTTGACATAGAGCTTGTCGACGGCGTCCTGAGCGACCTGTTCCGCCGTTTGAAGATAATGGACCTCGCCGGTGGCGCCGTACATCCGCGAAAAGAACTTGACGACGCGCCCGTAGTCCTCGGCGTACGATCCTCCGGTGACGGCCGTGTCGGGAAGGGCCTTCAGGATGACATCGCCGAAGCGGTTCCCCAATTGGACGGGAAGCGCGCCGCGGATGACCGTCGCCCAGCGCTCGGCCCCGCGGAGGAGGTCCGCGTCGCCGGTAATCGCGTATCCCTTGGCGTAGCTCTCGGCCGCGGCGAGTGGGAATTCGTACGAGTAGATCGTCGTCTTCCAAACATCCACGTGACCGTAGGGGGCCCAGTAGTCGTATCCCGAACCGGAGGGTTGCTCGGGTACCGGCGTTCCGTCGAGTTTGAGCATCGCCCAGTAGGACTGCGCCTGCTCGTCCCAGCCGTACTGGTCGTACGCCTTTAGATACGTCACCGCGCGGTCGAGGAACGTCGCCTCGCCGGTCAGTTCGTACGCCTCGAAAAGCTGATCGGCGTAGGGGCCGGTCACCGTGGTGAAGCAGTGCGTCGAATCGTAACGGGGGTAGGTTGAGGGGGCATCCGGAATGAGATTAGTCGTGGGATTCCGGTGGCTCCAGTGCCAGTTGGTCAACGTGAGCGCTCGGTCCAAATAGACCTGCCGGCCCGTCTCGGCATACATCGCCGCCATCGCCTTGATGAACGAGCCGCCGGAAAAGGCAAAGTCACACCCCACTTGGTTGTCGTCATGCCGGTTGAACTGACCCGTTTGATAATTCGCCAGGTGCCGCTGCCAGATACCGTCGACGACGGACTGCGTTTGCGCCGGACGGCGATCGTAGAGTTTGTTCCACTGGGCGTCATAGACGAGGATTTCATGCACGCCGTCCCCCTCCGGCGCGTCGTCGAAGACGTTGTAGAACCCGTGCGTCCCCCACGCCGGCATCCCATTGGAACGGATCGCATGGTCGAAAAAGGCGTCGATCGCCCGATCCGCCCCGGCCGCGAATCGGGCATCGCCGGTCATCTCCGACAACCGGTACATGGCATTGATCGTGGATTGATCGTACCAGAAGTTCGCACCGGCCATCGCCCGACGGTGCGAGCGACCATCTTCAAAGTAAGCCTCCGCGTCGAGCCACAATGGATGTTCGGGACAGGTGTGGGTTTCGACGTCGAGAATACTGACGAACATGTCCGAATGGACCGCCCCGTACCGGTCCGTTCCCTCGTTGATGAGCGTGTCTGCGCAATTCGCGACCAGGTCCCGCCAGCGGACGATGCTCTCGGCGGCCACCGATTGGCAGAGCACGAGAGCGGCAACGGTCAAGAGTACGCGAGAAACCGCCTCCACGAATCGTACCGCCATCCGAGGTTCTCCAGCTAATTGAAATCGCGCAATGCCCTCATCATGCTCCATTGTCGCGAAAAAAGGGGGAATCGTCAAGATTCTGACCAGGTTTATTCGCGGTAAGAGCTTGGAACGGACGACCGTCGCCTCCGCGGAATCCGTACGCGGCGGCTCAGGCCGCTTCCGTTTCTTCGGCGACTTCCGCCTTTTCGAGCGCGTCTTCGGAGATATTTCCGTCTTCGCTGACGTCGTCGAAGCGGACGGAGACCTGCTTGGAGATTCCCGACTCTTGCATCGTGACGCCGTAGATCGTCGAGGCGCAGGTCATGGTCTTTTTCGAGTGAGTGACGATAATGAACTGAGTCCAGGCGAGGAAATCGTTGAGCACCTGGGTGAAGCGGCCGATGTTCGCCTCGTCGAGCGCGGCGTCCACCTCGTCGAGGATGCAGAAAGGGCTGGGCCGGCCGCGAAAGATCGCCAGAAGCAGCGCCACGCAGGTCAGCGTCTTCTCTCCGCCGCTT
Organism: uncultured Planctomycetaceae bacterium; assembly: GCA_964520785.1. Taxonomy (GTDB): domain Bacteria; phylum Planctomycetota; class Planctomycetia; order Pirellulales; family Thermoguttaceae; genus CAZFQG01. The sequence continues at coordinate 19,660 of CAZFQG010000019.1, forward strand.
AAGAGCGAAATACTCCGCGGTTCCTTTCCCGGAGGCCGCGCGACGATCTCGACGCCGCTATCGAGAATATCGACCCCCTCCTCCAGAAGGATGTCGGCCTGGCCGCCCCCGAAAAGATCGCGGAAGAGCGTCTGGAAATGGCCGCGCACGGTTTCCAGCGTTTCGGCGAAAAGGCGGCGGCTGTCGACGTTGATTTTGTCGATGATTCGCTGCAAGGAGTCCTTCGCGTCGGAAAGGTCCTTGAATTGCCCGGCGAGTTTCTCATGGCGTGCTTCGAGTTCTTCGAGTTCGGCCAGCGCCTCGAGGTTGACGTTTCCCAGGTTGGCGATCTTCCGGCGCAAGTCGTTTATTTCCTCCTGCCATTCCTCGCGCCGGCGGCGTTCTTCGTCGGTGGGGCGGCGTTCCAGTTCCGCCAGATCGATCGAATAATCCTCGCGGAGCCGTTCGGCGAGGGTCGTTCGCTCGTGGCGGACGTCGCCCGCGGCGAGATCCTTCTCGTGAATCCGTTCCTCGACCTTCCGTCCCAGTGCGCGGTGCCGCGCAGCCTCACTCTGCAATACGGCGCGGTTCGCGGCCAGGGCCTCGCGCCGCCCGACGACCTCGGCGGTGTGACGGACGAGAGTCTCCTTTCGCAGATAGAGTTCCGCCACCGCCGCTTCAAGGTGGAGAAGCGCCGTATCGATCTGCCGCGAGCGTTCGAGGCATTCGGCGAGCCGTTCGCGGTCCTCGGCGACCGCCTTTCGCCGTTCTTCGAGCATTTCCTCGAACTGCCGCTTCCTCGCCAGGAGGTTGTTCAAACGTTCCTCGCACTTGGCAAGCTCCACCTTCACCGCCATCGTCTCGCGGTCATGTTCGGCGCGTTTTTCTTCCGCGGCGGCGATCTTTGCACCCAGGTCCCGTACCTGTTCTTCGGCCCCGGAAACCTCGCGAATTGCGTTCTCGCGGCGAGCCTCGGCCGCCGCCAGGGCGACCGCGGCGTCTTCCTTCTGTGCCGCCGCCGCCTCGCGCTCCGCCAGCCGGGCCTCGCGCTGCTTCGAGAGCTGAACCATTCGGACTTCGGCCGCCGTAATCGCGTGCCGGTGCTGCTCGCGATCCCGCTGCGCTTGTCCCGCAATCTCGACCGCGCGCTCCAACCGCCGTTCCGAAGTCTTGACCTTCGCCTCGATGTCTCCCAGCGCGTTCTTCAGCCGGCCCAGATCAATCTGAATTTCGGCCTTCCGCGCGTTGACCGCCCGCAGCTCGCTCCGCCGGGCGATCAGGCCCCCGGAAGCGTGGTGTGGACCGACGGTGATCGTCCCGTCCGGTTCGAGCAACTCGCCGGCAAGCGTGATGAAACGGCACGTCCCTCCGTCCGTTTCGCGGAGAGCCAAGGCGTGCGAGAGCTTCTCGGTAAACCAGACGTTTCCCAGAAGCCGCCTCGCCAAGGGGGCAATGTCCGGCTCGGTCTCGACGAACCGGTCGCCCCGGCCGAGCACGCCGGGTTTCCCTTCATGGTCCGGCATCGAATCGGACCGCTCTTCCCGACTCAACCAGATGAAACCGGTCCGTCCCGGCAGCGGCATCTGAAGCCGTTTTAGGTGGGAAAGCAACCGTCCCCCCGGCCCGACGATGAGCCGTTCCGCCCGGGAGCCGAGGGCGATTTCGACCAACGGGGCCGATTCGACGCTCACGTGGAACAGGTCAGCCACGAGGCCGACCACCTCGGAAAAGGGACCGTCGGGGTGTTCCCGCTTCTGGGCGAGGACGTATTTCACCCCTGCGCCGAGACCTTCGTTTCGCTTCTCCAGGTCTTCCAAGACATCGGCGCGGTGGGCCGCCTCGTTGTAACGCTCCCTGAGCCGGTCGATTTCGGCTTGGGCACGACGGCGGTCCTCGCGCGCCGCATGGAGGTTTTCCCGCTCGCGATCGACGGCGTTTTCGCGAGCTTCGAGGTCGTCGAGCAACTGGCGGTCGTGGTGCTTAAGTTCCTCGAGTTCGTCGCGGAGTTCGCGGACTTCCTCGTCGAGTTCGACCACCCGGATTCGGTTCGACTCTTCGGCTTCGGCGGCGGCCTGCACCTTCGTCTGCAAGGCCCCGATCCGCGCGGCGTCCTCGGCGAGTTCGGCCCGATGGGCGTCGCGCCGCGTCCGCGCCGCGGCATACTTCTCGCGGAGCGCGTTGATCTCGCGGTCAGCCTCCTCGATCCGGCCGAGGTCCTCGGCCAGTCCGGCGGCGATCCGCGAGTGGCCGTCTTCGGCTTGTTTGGTCTCCTCGGCGACCGCGACCAATTGGAGCCGAACGTCGTTGATCCGACCGTTGAGCATGGCCAGTTGTTCGCGGCGGCGCGAGATCTCATTTTCGAATTCGCGGCCTCGCTTCCGTTCGTGTTCAATCGTCGATTCCTTGGCGGCGATCTGCTCGCGGTTCCCCGCGATTTCCGCCTCGCTTCGGCGAATGGCCTCGTTGAGTTCCTCCGTCTCTTGCTCCAACCGAAGCGCCTCCGCCTCGATCGCCTCCGCCCGGGCCATCGCCGCGTCTCGTTCCTCGCGGAGCGAACGCAACGCGACCTCGATCCCCTCGAGCTTCTCGCTCAGACGGGACCAGTCGACCAGGGCGACTTGGGTGCGCAGCTCCTGCAAGCGGTCGCCGTACTCCTTGAAACGCCGCGCCTTGCCGGCCTGATTCCGAACGCCCCGGAGCCGGTTCTCCACCTCGTCGACGATGTCGGAAAGCCGCAAAAGGTTCTGCTCCACCCGCTCCAGCCGCCGCAAGGCCTCGAGCTTCTTCGTCTTGAAGAGGCTGATCCCGGCCGCCTCCTCGAAGACGATCCGCCGTTCCCTCGCGGAGGATTGCAGTAGAATGTCGACCTTGCCCTGTTCGATGATCGTGTGCGCGTGCGTCCCGATGCCGGTCACCGAAAGCATTTCGCGGATATCCCGCAGCCGGCTCGGCTGCCGGTTGATCAGGTATTCCCCCTCGCCGCCGCGGTAGATCCGCCGCGTGATATGGACCTCCGGAGTGTCCAAGGGGAAAAGATTCCGAGCGTTGTCGAAAGTGAGCGTGATTTCGGCCGAATTCATCGCTCGCCGGGAACCCGAACCGTTGAAGATCACGTCCGCCATCTCCTTCCCACGAAGGCTTTTGACGCTCTGTTCCCCGAGAACCCACTTCACGGCGTCGACGATGTTCGACTTCCCCGAACCATTTGGACCAACGATCGCGGTGATTCCGTGCGCAAATTGGAATCGCGTCTTGTCGGCGAAGCTTTTGAAACCGATGAGTTCGAGCGCACGGAGCATGGAATACAACCAAAGGAAGGGGAACCAAGCGCGGTTCACGCCAAGGGATTGGTCATTCTATCAAAAACCGGCACGGCCTGTGGAGGGGATGAGCCGAAAAACGTCGATCTTTTCCTAGAAATACTCGCAACAATCCCCGTTATTCCGCTCATGGGCCCGTGTCCGACGCGCCGGTGTCCTCCACCGGGACCAGGATATCGGCCGTGCCCTCCGCGAGGGGTTCCACTTCGGCCTCCTCGGAGTCATCCGAGTCCTCCGAAGCGAAGAACCTCGCGAAACGCCTGAAGAGCCCGGGCTTTTCTTCCTCTTCCAGCTCTTCGGGTTCCGCTTCCGCGTCGGCGACCCGATCGTAGCGGCGTCCCGCTTGCGGAATCGCCTCGACTTCGAATCGCCCTGGCAATACCCCGCGCTTCTTCGCCTGTTGCAGAGCCTGCACCACGTCCGGATAGGTCCCTCCCAGCTCGACGATCGCGCGGATGACCTCGTCCAAGTTGTTCGAGATCGTCCGCTTCTGATCCGGTTGCCCCACCGCGAAACGGCTGACGGTGACTTCATCGTCGTCGCGACCGATGACCAAAATCTGGTTGCCGGCTTCCAACTCAAACGGCGCCTTCATTTTCGGGTTGCGACCGAAGAGAACGATTTCGGGACGCCGATTCCGCGTCACGTGTACCATCGGTTCGCCCGAGACGCTCAGGACATGATAGTGGAACTGACCACCGAGGAGTTCTCCCCGGATTTGCGGATTGGTGGTATCCATTTCCGTCAGAGCCCGGAATGCGCCGTACCGGGTCTCGGCGCTGGATACTTCCAGGAGTCTGAGGAGTTGCTCCTCCGCGGAATAGCAGTCCATCGAAGAGAGGGCCCCCAGCGCAAAGACGCGGAACGCCGGTTCTTGGAGCGCGGCTTCCGCCAGGACGCGCGCGGCGGCGTCAACATCGAGATAGGCCAACGCCTCGGCCGAGCGGAAGCGGACCTCCAGGTTGTCCGATTCGAGCCCCTTCTTGAGCACGTCGATCGACTGTTTTCCGTAGGCCTCCAGCTCCAGCGCCGCCCTGGAGGCGGTGAGTGGATCGAGCAACTGCCTCTCGAGCACCTCCAGACGCGTCATCGTTTCCGTCGGTGAATCGACAAGCGCAATGGAGCGAACGACTTGCAGATAACGAGGCAGATTCTCGCGGTAGCGCGGTGGAACGGTAAGCGTGATTCTCTCGTCGGTTTGCGCGTTCGCGACACCCTGTTGGATTCCGTTGTCGAAGTAGTGGAACCGCCGATTGATCGCCTTGGCGACCCGCGCGCTGTTTCTAACGCTCTTATGTTCCGGCTTGATCATCAAGTAGAGCGGCCGCGAATCGGTGGCCGTGCCGCCTCCCAGGATCCGGCCTCGCGTGGCCATAATACGATTCCCGTCCTCGTCCGCCGACGGGTCGACGAGAATCGGGCCCTGCGCCAGCGCCACCATGCGACCGCTGCGGACCTGATTCCCCAACACCGCCATTTCCTGAAGACGCGTCATCAGTAGTTTACCGCCCCGCAGGCTGGTCGTGTCGCTCTGAGACAGAACGCGGACTTCCACGTCGAAGGTCTCCCCCTTCTGGATTCCGGGACGCAACACGCCGCGGACCATCACCATCGACGTCTTCTTCGAAGCCAAGACCGAGTTCGGGCTTCGCACCCCCCGCGCCAACATGTCGTCCATCAACACACCGCGTTGCGGACTCGGGGGAGGGTCGCTGCCGGTGTCGTTCAGACACGTCACGAGTCCAACCGCTTCCACGGTTACCGGTTGCGTGCCCCATGGGCGAGCCAGGTCACCGACAAGCCGCGCGTGCTGCCGCTCGAATCTCTGCCGTTCCTTCTCCGAACGAAACGGCCACACGTCCCACGTCCTGCATCCCGAGAAGGCGCCGAATAAGACGCAAACGAGCAACGCGAGAGAGACCCGCACGGCGGAAACTCGCGAACCTGGGCAGTCGGGGGAAATTGTTTTGCTCATGAATCGGCCGGTTGAAACGGATCTCGGAAGAGAATGTGAAAAAAGGGGGTATCCAGCGGATACTCCGAACTCCCGCGCGCAGCCGCGCCGCCCGGGAAGCGCGGGGGGAAAATACCGCTTCCGGCGATTCGGGTCAAGACGAATTACCTATCCCCCCGTTCGGAGAACAGCGAAGAACCTGCGAGGGTTTCATCATGGAAAAAAGTCACGACAATCCCCCACACCGGCCGGAATCATCGTTTGCTCCACGGTTAAGTCGTTTTCAAAACGACCCGACTCATGTGCCGCGAGCTACCAAATATCCGGTGAAACTAGTGCTTGGTCAGACTTGAGTGGTCAGTTGGCAGCACCCCGAAGTACGGCAATCGTCCGGATGAAAACCAATCGTCAACCCCAATTCCTACGTTTGACAAAGCACGAGGGAGCTTGGAGGAATCGGTTCCGAGTTGCGAACCAGACTCATGGGAGGTAGAATGCGCTAGCATTGGAATATACCAATCGCGCCGGCCAAAACGCGCACGATGCCGCACTGATTCCGGGGATTCCGTTTTCGCTCATGCAGTTGACTTGGGCGAGGCGACCCAAAGGCGTCCCTATCAACACAAACCCTACCCCATGCGGGAATAACCGCCATGAAACATTTCGTTACGACCACCGCCCTTCTTCTCGCCGTTTCTCCTTCACTCCGCGCGGAAACCACTTCCCTGGATCAATTGGTCGATCCTGGAGAGAAGCCGGTCGTTCTCGGCACCGGGTACGGCTTTAGCGAAGGCCCGGCGGCCGACGCCGAAGGGAACGTCTATTTCTCCGACGGCAAGAACGACGACATTCATGTATACCAGCTCGGCGAAGGAGTCCGGCTGTTCGTGGGAGACTCTCTCGACGCCAATGGCATGATGTTCAATACGGCCGGAGAACTAATCGTCTGCGAGGGGGCCGCGTATCGAGTGGTCGCCTTTGACGTGAAGACGAAGGAGTTTCGCGTCCTGGTCGGCGATTCGGAAGACCGCCGGTTCAACGAACCGAACGACTTGGCGGTCGACCGCGCCGGCGGGTTCTACTTCACCGACCCGAACTACGCCCACCGCGGTCAGAAACAACTGAAGAAACAGGACGTCTACTACGTCTCCGCCGAGGGAGAGGTCCGGACCGTGTCTACCGTCTGCGAGCAACCCAACGGCGTTCTTCTCTCCGCCGACGGGAAGACCCTCTACGTGGCCGACTGCCGCGGTAAGGCGGTTTACCGGTACGACGTCGCCGCCCCCGGGAGACTCACGGGCCGGACGAAATGGATTCCCGACCTGGGCGCCCATCCCGACGGCATGACCACGGACATCCACGGGAACGTCTACGTCGCCTGCGGCGGCGCGGGAATCAAGGTCTACGCTCCAACCGGCGAGTTCATCGGTACGCTCGACGTCGGCTACGCCTCCAACTGCTGCTTCGGAGGGCCGGACTTCAAAACCCTCTTTATCACGTCCGCCGAGCGGTTCTTGGGCCTGTCGATGAAGGTCGAGGGAACAAAGCCGTTGTGCGCGGAATAGACGCCAAAGACGCCGGGCGATTTCACTTGGCTCCCAGGTGGGGACCGCGCGGCCGGAGCGAGCGAAGTATTGCATTGAGAAGCGACGCGGATGGTAAAGGCGACCCCGTCGGAGGGCCGCCTTGACCACTTTCCATTTCGCGCGCCTCGGGAGGAGACTCAGTCCCACCACCACTGACCCGGTTTCAGGTCCGGCGCGAGAGACTGATGGAGCGACTTGACTTCGCCTTTGTCGTCCTGGAGTGTGTTTTCATCATCGAGTGCCAAGGCGGCCTCGATGCGGACACCGCCACCGATCGGGGTCATCAATCGATTCCCCTTGAACTTCGCCGCGACCACGGAATCCACCTTTTCCGGAGTGCGATACTTCCGCACGGAGAACTTCGACTCGTCGCCGAAGAACGGCATATTCCATTCGGCCTTGCCGTAGTAATCCCGATCTTGAATGAACGCGGCCGCGACCGCCAGGTCGATCAAGTTCCGCAATTGGGCAAAAACCGGCGAACGTTCGGCCAGGGCTGAGTACTTCTTCGTAAAGCCGGTTACGAATGCTTCGCTGGCGCGGTTCCCCCGAGACGCCTTCCGGCGGATTCCCGCTTCGGTAACGGCCTCGTTCTCGCCGACGAGCTTCACTCCGTCGCCGACGAGTTCCATGGCGAGCCCGTCGTCACTCACGCGGACGCACTGGTAGTCCGGAACGAAGAACCACCGTTGCAGGGCATTGCGCGACACCTGAGCGGGATTCGCCAAGTCGACGAAGCTCGCCAGGTGAATCGGCGGCTGCTCCATGCCGATACCGATGAGCTTCATTCGGTAGTCGGCTTCCACCATCACTTGCGCGAAGTGGGTATCCGGTGCAATACCCTCGACACGGACATTCTGCAGGCCCAGGCTCGACTGTAACCCGGTCGCCAAACGCTCGGCGGTCGCGGCGTTCGGCGCACCGACGAACGTGGTTCCCGTCTGCCGCAGGAAGCTCTGCATCGCCGCGAGCCCTTCCTGGGTCGGATCAATCGAGCAACCGATCAACGAGGTCTCCTCGGCCCCGGGTGGGAACGCCCTCAAGGCAACGACGAGGTCCTCCAACAACAAGGTCGGACGGTTCGTCGTCATTCCGACAACTCGTCCGGATGGATCGGTAACCCAACCTTCGGCGGGACCCGCGATGACGATGTCTTTGGTTTCCGGATAGAAGAAGACGTACTTCACGCGGAGCAGTCCGGCGATCTTCCGCATTTCGTCGGAAAGGACCCCGTCGTGTTCCATGATGACGCGTTCCAGCCGAGTGAGCGAAATTTTTCTAAGCGGGCTAAGCCTCGTCACTTCCGGATCGAGTTCCACCTTCGCGGCGGCGATCCGCTCGCGCATCAGTTGACCGTTCGGGTCGGCAACCACGTGTTTCCGCAAGACTCCATCGGCATCGACCACGACACCGGCGTTGAGGCCACTGCCAGGCTGGGCCCAAGCGGCCTGCGTCAAAACCAACACCGCCACCACCGCGAATAGCGCCGCGAGGGGTCGGCAACGGACTGCGTGCAAACGCATGAGTAAAGTCTCCAATTCGTTCTCGTCTTTCCGCTCTGCTTTGTAAAGGCCGCGTTGACGGCAAAAAGAAAGAGGGAAAACAGTTATTTACGAAGAAATATTTGTTTATGCGCGTAGGGAGCGACTTATTAAACGTCAATTCTAATTAGGCAACATGCGTAAAGCAAGCAATTGCCAAGGCCCTTTCCGCGAATTCAACCAGCAAAAGCCCCAAGCCAAACCGTTGCTCCCGCCATCGGCTGAATTTAACTCTCATGGGGGATGTGCTTCGTGTGCCGGGTTTCTTTATCTTCCGAACGCATTGGGCAAAAGTCAGACCACGGGGATTTGTCAAAGTTTATCGTTTAGGGTGACGATAACGAATTTGCCGATTGTCCAGACTTGGACCTTGTGCTTAGTTTTTGCGCCGCAGTTTTGGTGGGGCCGCCGGGTTCCGGGGAAGGCAAAGATGATTACCGTCCGCATAGGAATGATTAATCCCATGACTCCGTCGACTTTATTCCGGCATCTGGTGACGCTGATCGCGCTGGTAGTGACGTTCGGCTGCCGCCCTCAGCAGCCGTTCTACCTGGGCGAGGACGGAGACCTGTCTCACTATATAGACCAAGCGACGAAAATCGAGTACCCGGACACGGAGGTTCCCCCCTTATCAGAGGTGGAAGGAACCGGGCAGCCTTTGACTCTGGGACACTCTGAACCAAAGGAGATGTGGGACCTTTCACTGGAGGATGCCGTCCGGATCACGCTGGAAAACAGCAAAGTAATGCGGACGCTCACCTCATTGGGGGGTGCGCCGGAAGGCCTGACCAGGTCGCCCGAGACGGCAGCCACCGTGTATGGCCCCGCCTTAACCGAGAGCGATCCGCGCTACGGCGTGGAGGCGGCGCTCTCCGCGTTCGATGCCCTGTTCACGACGAGCGTCTTCTGGGAGAAGAACGATACCCCCAGGAACACCTTCGCGTTCGTCGATGACCCGGATGATCCGAGCGACATCCAAAGCGCCTTTCCCAGCGTGTTACTCCAAGACTTGGGCAATTTTCAAACCCGCTTGCAGAAAACGGCGGCCCCCGGTACGACCTGGAGTCTGGCCCACAACGTTATCTATGATTTCCAGAATACTTCTCGGCAGTTGCCGGCGGACTGGAACGTCAATCTGGAAGCCGAATTCAATCATCCCCTCTTGCAGGGGGGTGGTGTGCAGTTCAACCGGATTGCCGGTCCCGGCGCGATTCCCGGATTCAACAACGGCGTGATCATCGCCCGGTTGAATGCGGACATCGCCCTGGCCGACTTCGAGAATTCCGTCCAGTCGCTCGTCTCCGACGTGGAGACGGCCTACTGGAACCTGTACCTGGCCTACCGGGAGCTGCAGGCGGTCATCGCCGGTCGAGACGCCGCGCTCGTCAGTTGGCGGAAAACCCGCGTCAAGTATGAAACGAGAACCGGCCAGAGCGCCGGCGACAAGGAAGCCCAAGCGCGGGCCCAGTACTTTCTGTTCAAGAGCCAGGTGGAAAGCCGGCTCAGCGCCCTGTACGCGGTGGAAAACAATCTCCGCTACGTGATGGGGCTTTCGGCGAGCGACGGCCGCTTGATCCGTCCCCTAGATACGCCGACCCACGCCAAGGTGGAATTCGATTGGTACGAAATCCACAGCGAGGCGCTGGTCCGAAACATTCCGCTGCGGCGGCAACGCTGGCGGGTGAAGAAGGCGGAGATGGCCCTGATCGCGGCGAAGAACTACCTTTTGCCGCGGCTCGACGCGGTAGGCCGGTATCGGTGGCTCGGTCTGGGAGCGAGACTGACCGACGGCGTCAATCCCGATCCGCGACACAGCGCCTATCAGAGCCTCACCAGCGGCCGGTATCAGGAATGGCACCTGGGACTCGATTTTTCCGTTCCACTCGGCCTGCGAAAGGAACACGCCGGCGTCCGCAACGCCCAGTTGGACCTGGCGAAGGAACGAACCATCTTGCAGGAACAGGAGCTGGAAGTCTCCCACCAATTGGCACAGGCAATCCGCGATCTGGATCGTGGATTCAAAGTCACGCAAACCAACTACAGCCGCCGGATCGCGGCCGAACGCGAAGTGGCCTGCGTCGAGGCGGCCGAGGAATTCGGAACCGCCTCTTGGGACCTCGTCCTTCAATCGCAACGACGCCGAGCCGAGGCGGACATCGAATACTACAGAGTCCTGGTCGACTACAACCTGTCGATCATGGAAGTCCACGAACGCAAGGGATCGCTCCTGGAATACAACGGCGTCTTTCTGGCCGAAGGCCCCTGGCCCGGAAAGGCCTACTTCGACGCTCACCGTCGAGCTCGAGCACGCGATGCGTCGGTGTATCTCGACTACGGATTCACCCGGCCGAAGGTCCTCAGTCGCGGCGAGTACAACCAGAACGCCGGCGCCGACTACGGCACGCTCGCGCCGAACGGTCCGACCGACATCGAGGGAGCCCCCACCCTGGCCCCGCCGGAGAAGATCCCGGTGCCGTCGCCGCAACACGACGATGAACTCCCGCCGGAGCCCGGCATCGAACCGCTTGAGAGCCTCGACGCGGACGAGACGTCTTTCAACCGGCCCACTGAATTCCAGCGGATGCGCAAGCCGCCTTCCCGCGTCCCTATGACGTGGAAATCCAAGGTTTCCTCGTCCGCGCCCGCCGAACCTCTCGCCGCGGGAAACCGTCCCGGTGTTCCGGTTCGCGAGCAGGAAACACCCGACTCCGCGGTGACCCGGGCGTCCCATCAGACCCCGGTTCGTCCCCGGCCCAAACCGGTTGAAACCGAGACCGAGCCCCAAGCCGCCAAGGCGACCGGCTGGCGGGCCGCGATCCGCTGAGTTCCGACATGAATCCCCTTTTTCTTTCCATCGACGGGTGCGACGGCACCGGGAAGTCGACCCAACTGGATCTGCTCGCGCAGTGGTTGACTTCTCGGGGCCGCGAGGTCCTTACCTGCCGGGACCCGGGAAGCACGCCGCTGGGCGAGGAAGTACGGGGTCTCCTTCTGAACCGGACGGATCTCCACATCCACCGCCGCAGCGAGATGCTGCTGTACATGGCGGCCCGGTCGCAACTCGTCGAGGAGGTCATTCGTCCGGCCTTGTCCGAAGGGAAGACGGTCGTCTCCGATCGTTTTCTCCTGGCGAACGTCGTCTATCAAGGATACGGCGGAGGGCTGGACGTCGAAACGCTCTGGGAGGTTGGCCGGATCGCGACGGACGCCGTATTCCCTCATTTGGTGTTGCTTCTGGACATGCCTTCCGGCGCAGCGGCCGCGCGGTTACGCCGCTCGCTCGACCGGATGGAACTCGAGGGGGACGATTTCCACGCCAGGGTCCGCGACGGCTTCCTCGCCGAAGCGAGCCGCCGGCCGGAGAGAATCCGCGTGATTGACGCGGCGCGCCCCGTCGATGAGGTCCATGCGGCCGTCCGGGAAGCCGTCCTTCCTCTGCTCGAATCCTGAAGTCTTGCGGCATGAGCGAACGCATCGAGTATTTCGACACGCACGCCCACTTGGATATGGACCGGTTCGCCGCGGACCTGCCCGATGTCCTCCGCGGCGCACGGGCCGCCGGGGTCGCGATGATCGTATGCCCCGGAATCGACGCCGACTCCAGCGAAGCGGTCGTCGCCTTGGCCCAACGACACGAGGGGGTGTACGCCGCCGTCGGCATTCAACCCAACAGCGGCGCCGCCGCGCGAAGCGGCGATTGGGAACGCATCGTCGAGGCGGTCGAACACGAGAAGGTCGTCGCGATCGGCGAAAGCGGTTTGGACCGATATTGGGACGACACGCCCTTCGACGTGCAGCGGCGTCTCTTCCGCCAACACCTCGAATTGGCGCGGACCCGCGACCTGCCGATCATCATTCACTCGCGCGATTGCGACGAAGAGACGGTCGACGCGCTCGAGGCGTTCCGCGGTAACGAACCGATCCGCGGAATCCTGCACGCATGCGGCGGGTCGGAGTATCTCGCCGGGAGTTGCCTAGATCTGGGACTATACGTCAGCTTCGCCGGAAACGTGACCTACACCAACAAGAAGTTCGCTCCAATCAGGAACGTCGCCCGGAAGATTCCTTCGGATCGGATTCTGGTCGAGACCGATTCCCCCTACCTCGCGCCACATCCTCTTCGGGGAAAACAAAAACGCAACGAACCGGCTCTGGTCATCCACACGGGCGACTCCCTGGCCGCGCTGCGCGGCGTTTCTCCGGCGGAATTGGCCAATCAAACGACGCAAAACGCGAAAAAGGTTTTCCGCCTCGGCTGAAGAAAGGAAAGAACGAAGAACCGTGGAAATCACGAATCTCAACCGCGTCGAGCCCTTCGTTACGAAGGACGGATCCGAAATCCGGGAACTCTTGTCGTCGCGGAATTCGTGCATCCGCAACCAGTCGCTCGCCGAAGCCCGCGTTTGCCCCGGAAGTCGAACGATTCCTCACGTCCACCCCAACACGGAGGAAATCTATTACATCCTCGACGGCACGGGAGAGATGCAAGTGGACGACGAAGCATCTCCCGTGGGTCCGGGCGACGCCGTCGCCATTCCGCCGGGCGCGCCGCACACGATAAGAAACACCGGCGAAAAGACGCTGGCTTTTCTTTGCTGCTGTGCGCCGGAGTATACGCACGAAGACACTCGGCTGCTGGGCTGAATGACCGGGAGGAGTTCTCGTTGGGGGATCAAGGATCGGTTCACGCTCCGGCCCAGACGAGAATTCCCAGGCCGATGATATAGCCGGCGAACATCAACCAAATGAGCGGCCAGGCGGATTTGGGGGCTTCACGGAATTCGCGCCAAACGAAAACGCCCCAGACGGCGGCGACCATCGTAGCGCCTTGGCCGAGGCCGTAGGAGACGGGAGTTCCCGCCGTGCCGGCGGCGAGCATACTCAACGTCATACCGATCGCCCAGATGATCCCCCCGAGGATGCCCATCGAATGCTGCCAGGGGGTCCCCTTCTTGTAGTCGGCGAAAGTGACCGGCTCTCCGACGAACGGCTTGGCCATCAGAACGCGATTGAAAATCAGATTACTGACGAAGATACCCAGCGCGAAAAAATAAACGGCCGTGTAAGGAGTCATGTAACCGCCGGAGGGGGCCGCGAAATCCTTCGTGAGGCCGTGTGCGACGAGGAAGTAGAACAAGGACATGAGGACCCCGGCGACGACCGAGAGGACCAACCCCTTCGCCCCCCCCTTCGACTTGCCCCCGGGGAGACTCCGATAGGCCAAAGCGTCGAGGACGATCGCGGCGGTGATGAGGGCCACCCCCACGGCCAGCAGAACGGGATTGCCCTGCTGTTTCGCGATGAAGTTGATAAGGACGCCCAAGACGAGGGCCAGTCCGATCCCGACCGGGAACGCCACCGACATTCCGGCGATGGCGATGGCGGCGACAAGAAGTATATTCGCGGCATTGAAAACGACGCCCCCCAAAAGCGCCAAGGCCAGGTATTCGAAATAGGCCTGCCCGGCATCCTCGATGAAGGACCGTCCCGCGGAACCGAAGCTGCCGAGCGTGAAGGCGGAAATCGTCGTGAGGATGACCACGCCGAAGACGTAATCCCAGTAGTACAGCTCGAAACGCCATTTTTCTCCGGCGAGCTTCTGCGTATTCGCCCACGATCCCCAGCAGAGCATGGTCACGCAACACAGAGCGACGGCCAACGGATAACTTTCGACGATGAACACTCAAACACCCTCCTTCCAAACATGACAAGCAATGCCGCGACGGAAGACCGCGGCCTCAATCGACGATTCCCAATGCGGGAATGACGAATATCTTTCCATCCCCCATCCGACCGCTCCGCGCCTTCTCGGTGACCACCCGAACGACCTCCTCGACTCGCGAATCCTCCACCCAAAGCCGGATTTCGACCTTCGGCAGAAATGCCAGCGCGTACTCGCTTCCCTTGTATTGGTCGAGGTAGTTCTTCTGGCGGCCGTAACCCTTCACTTCGCGAACGCTGCACGCCTCGAGCGGCGCATATTCCAACGCCTGGAGAATCTCCTCCACGAGAAACGGTTTTACAACGGCGATTATTTCCTTCATGACCAACCGCGTCGTCTTGCCGTGGATATGCTCGCGGTCCCGGTTCATAGCGGATGGGGCGCGAGGCGCCATTTTTACGCATGCGGGAAACCACCGCCACTGCAAGAAAAAAATGATTAAGCGGCGAAAAAGAATCGCGGATCGCCCGCTCAGTCGTGAAACTGGAATGAATACAGCTTCGCTTCGCGCATCGTAAACCGGAGCTTGACCGGCCGGCCCGCCAGTTCCTCCGTGTTCGCCTGGTCTTTCCAGATCACGGGCAACCGGACCGAGTTTCCCAGAAGCGGAACCGCATCGTCTCCGGAGAAGCCTTCGATCGGCTCGCCAGTCGGATCCAGAAGTTCGACGCGGACGCTCCCTCCGGCACCGGTGTCGACGTTCAGTTCCAATCGCTTGCCCCGAAAGCGGACCGTCGGAGTAACAAACTCGCCCCCCTCATACGGGGCATCCACTGAGATGAAGCCGTCCAAACGCATCACGGCTCTGCTGATACCGGTTTGCACCCGGCCGCCGGGGGAGGCCGGGTCGAGAGCATCGTTGTGGTCCCGGTTGCTGCCGACGTAATAGATGTAAATCTCGTCCCCCATGCGGATCGGATTCGGCATCGCCCAGACCCACCGGGAATCAAAACCGCCCGCCGGCCCCAGCCCCATGAACGGCTGCCGATTGTCTGCGCGTTCGAATGTCTTTCCATCGCGGCTGAGACACAACCGGACGTCGAAAGTGCTGGGGCCCAAATGACCTTCCCGCTGGGTCGGAAGGAAATGCCAGAAGGCCTGCGCGAGCATGACCACGCTCCCACCGGACTCCGGCAGCCTGAAAACGCTCGCCCCGTAGAAGTCGACCGGTGGTTGGCCCGCCGGCGTCCGGTAGGTGGCCAGGTCGATCTCGTCCGCCTCCAGGACGGTCGTTTCACCGGTCCAAACAAGCAGGTCCTCCGATTCCAGCCGCCGCACCGCGCGGTATTGAGCGTGCTTGTCACCCGGGGGACGAACCCAGCGCCGGGTGTACATCACGTACCGTTCGATGTCCGGATCCCAGTGGACGACCGTCTGCGTGTCCCAGCCGCCGGGACCAATCTTCAATTCGGCGAATTCCTTCCACCTGAGACCGTCCGGCGAACTATGCATCAGAAGCCGGCCGCTCGGATAGACCTTCGCCTGCGTCTTGTACCGGTGTTCGGGGGGCGCATTCGGATCGACCCAAACGGCGCACCCGCCGATTACCCCCGGCAGGACTACGTTATTGGCATTGGAGCCGTCGATCTGGTGAAGCCCCAGCTTCGGTTTCGTGAAGTGGATTCCATCGGCCGACTCCGCGTAACAGACGCGGCGCTGGTGATCATAAGGGCCGTCCCCCGTCGGCACGATTAGGTCGTACCAGACGCGAACCTTGCCGTCCTCTTGGAGAACGCTCGAATACACTCCGATCATGGCCTTTTCATGAGCCGTCTCCCAGGGTTCCTCCGGCGCGATGAGAATTTCACCCGCCCGCCGCGGCGGATTCGCGTTCCGGCGGACATTCCGGCTGGATTCGATCAGAGTCCGGTCAACGAAAACCTGCCTCCGGTTGCCGATGTCCCGAACGCCGCCCTCCCCGGCAACGCCCCCCGCGGCGAGAAAAAACGGGATACAGAAGACGAGACACCGGTCAAGCCTTGGTGGAATCGCGTTCATTGGTCGTGTACTCTCCGCAAATGGATTGACTTCTGACAATTACCGGTTCTATCCGACAAGTTCCTCCAGGAAAATAACACCAAAGAGGGGAACTCTACCACCACCTTTCTGATATTTGCTTGAATTTATTCGTTTCCCTATTGCAATTCTCTCGCTTGTCGATATAGTGATATATAGAACTAGCACACTAAATCAATAGAGGGCCCGATCATGTTTTTTCGAATCGACCCTTCCGGCGAATTGCCCATCTACGAACAGATCGTTCGGCAGGTGAAATTCGCCGTCGCCACCGGCGGACTTGTGCCGGGGCAGCTTGTTCCCTCGGTCCGAGAACTGGCCAAACAGGCCGCCATCAACCCGAATACGGCCATCCGAGCCTATCGGATCCTCCAGGACGAGGACGTTCTGTGCCGCCTGAGGGGGACGGGGCTCGCGGTCACGCAAAATGCGCCTCGGGCCTGCCGCGACCAGCGAACGGAGATGATCCGGCTCCGCCTTGCGCAGGTCCTCGACGAGGCGTTCCAGAGCGGCCTGAACCCGGACTCCTTTTTGGAACTCGTCCGGCGAGAGCTTGCCGCTAGAGACGGGGCCGCCGCGCGCGTACCGCCGGAAGCGGTCGCGCATGGCGTGGGTGAAGTAATCGAACCTCAAGACATCGTCGGGAGAGAATAGCCATGATTATGCAAAACGATTCGGCGGCCATCCGCCTGGACGGCATTACCAAACGGTTCGGGCGCAACACGGCGCTCGAGAACGTCTCGCTCGGCGTCCCGCCCGGGACCGTCTTCGCCCTGCTGGGGGAGAACGGAGCAGGGAAGACGACGGCGATCCGCATCCTCCTCGGATTGTGCGACCCCGACGAAGGAAAGGCGTCGATCCTCCAGTGGAACAGCCGGACCGACGGGGTCGCCATCCGGCGGAGTGTGGGATACGTTCCGGAGGAATCGGACCTGTACGACTGGATGCGCGTCCGGGAAATCGGCCGTTTCGCCGCCGGATTCCACGGCGAGGCGTTCTGGAAGGGCTATCAGACGCTCATTGACGACTTCCGCGTTCCGCGGGATGGAAAGATCCGCTCGCTTTCCAAGGGAATGCGGGCGAAGGTCTCGCTGGCCCTGGCGCTGGCCCACGATCCGGAGGTCCTCATTCTGGACGAACCGACGTCGGGTCTGGACGCGATCGTCCGGCGGGAGTTCCTCGAGAGCATGGTCGATCGGGCGGCCGCCGGAAAGACGGTCTTCCTTTCCAGCCACCAGATCAACGAGGTCGAACGGGTGGCGGACTACGTCGGGATCATCAAGAAGAGCACCCTCCTGACCGTGGAGAAGCTCGACGATTTGAAGAAAGATACCCACTCGGTTACCCTCGCCCTCTCGGACGATACGTCCGATCCGCCGGCCCTGCCAGGTACGATCCTGGAATGCCGCGTACGAGGCCGCCAACTGACGGGAATCGTGCGCGGCGTGGACGAAAAGTCGCTGTTGGCCCTTAAGGAGCACCCCGTCTGCGAGCACGTCGAACTCCACAAACCGAATCTGGAGGAGATATTCGTGGCGTATATGGGGACGCCGGAGGCCGGCTGAATCACGAACAACAACGCCCCGAAGGGGCCCAACATGTCAGGGCAACGCCCTGGGTATAAAGACCGATAATCCAAGAAAGCCCTGAAAGGGCATCACAATAGAAGGCAATTAACACGGAGACTCAGGCCATGCGATTCTCCCCGACATATAGCATCCTACGCAAAGAACTCCGGGCCCTCGGCGGTCTGTGGATCGCGATGATCATGCTCTGCGCGGTCGTCCAGATGTCCCTGCTGATGGTCTCGGAATTCCAGGTCACGCGCATCCACGACCTGACCGCCGCCCTCTTCGGCGCGTCGCTGATTCTCGCCGCCGCCTATGCCGCCGGCAGCACCGGCGTCCTCTTCGCGATGGAACACGAGGCGGGGACGTTCGGCCTTTTGCGGCGTCTGCCCATCTCGCCGCGGCGGATATTCTTTTCCAAGCTCCTTTGGCCGGCGTTGAGCGTGATCGCGTTCTGGGCGGTCGCCTGGCCGATCTCGCGATGCTTCACGACGACGTTTCCGAGCGTGTCGGAAACGGGCACACTGTGGGCACTGTGGGGCGTCGGTGCCGTGGAGACGTTTGCATGGGGAACGTTCTTCTCGTTACGGTCCAGACGGCCGCTAGTCGCGGCGTTCCTCGGGCTGGCGGTGACCGGGTTGGGGGCGTACGTCTCGACCGTCGTGTTCATTAACCTCTTTGGGAACCCGTCCGGCACCGTCGGCGGCGCCTACACGGTCGCTTGGCCCGCACGACTTTTGGTCGCGTGTGTCGTCCTCGGGATGGATGTCGTATTGGGGCTTCGATGGTTCGACCTGAGTAAGGGGCTCCAGACTGAATCGGACGGGGGTGTCGGGACCGGCATTCCCGCCGCCTGGGGCGAGCGGTGGCAGGCGGGCCTGTTTGGAAAGAAATGGACGTTCTTCTCCCTCGTCTGGCAGCACTGGCGACAATCGCGGGGGCTGGTCGGGTGTTTGGCGTTGGGGTTCGTGCCGTTGGCGGTATACGCCTTTACGTCGACGTACGGTTCGGATCCGGAATTCTGGACCAATATCGTGACGTTGATTGCGATTGCCACCTTCCCCATCGGGGCCTCGCTGCTCTTCATGCCGGACCAGCGCCGCCGGAGCTACCGGTTTCTGGCCCACCACGGGGCCTCGCCTTCGACGGTCTGGTGGAGCCGGCAAACCCTGGGGGCCATCCTCGCGACGGTCGGCACCGTGGCGTTCTTTGCCCTGCTGTTCACGCTCGTTCAGTTCGAACATCAAAGAAACACGCGGGGACTTATCGAGGCCCGAGAGGCGCCGTTGGTTCTCGGCGTCATTCTGATTTCCTATGCCGCCGGACAGTTCGTATCGCTGGTCTTTCGCAGCCCGATCATCGCGGGTGTCGTCGGGTGCACCGTGACCTGCATGCTCCTGGTTTGGATGGTCGTTACGCACGTCTATTTGGTTCCACCGGAAGAAATGTTCGAGGGTTCGCGATTCGAGGCCCAAGTCAGCGTGCTTTTTCAATCGGTCGGGGCGTTCGTGCTCGTCGTCCTGCCGATCCTCATCGCCCTGCTCCTCGCCTCGCGCTTCCACGTCAAGGACTGGCTCAGCGACCACGTCTCGCGCCGCTCCCACCTCCGCTGGGCGGGCATCCTCGGCGTGTCGTTCATTATCGTCTACGCCTGCCTGCCGATCATGCGGTTCGCGAACGCGCCGGCGTATACCGATCCGGGGTTTTCGGTGGTGGAGTTTGAAACGGCCCGGAATGATCCGCGCATGCACAAGGCGCAAGAGCTGGCGGAAGAACTGGCACTCCGTCTGACCCAGAAGAACCCCCACTACGACGACGCGTTCGTGGAAGAATTCATCGAATTCGGGAAGGGAGGCCGTCTCCCGGCGACCCTCACCTGGCCCGACGACCATAAACTCTACGCGGAAATGGCCCGGTTCTACGACGCGCTCTGGGAAGCGGACCGTCGCCTCGAAGCGATCGCGTTCCTTCGAACGTGGCATACTCTCTGGACGTACTCTCGACATTCGCCCGAATACATCGAGAACGCGGTCTTCGCACGACTATATTCCATTGCGCATCAAGACGACCTTGGCAAGGAGGAACTCGAAGCGGCGATCGAACTGGTGCAATCGCTCACGCCCGATTCCATCAATCGGACCGACGCACCGAAACGCGACTACGTGCATCTGCGGAAGACGCTCGGCGTTCCCGATAAGGAGATCCCATGTCCACGGTGGCCGCGTGAACTGGTTCTCATTCTGGCGCCTTGGGAGGAATCGGTCTACCTCCGTTTTCTGAACGCACGCTCGCGTACTGCTTTGGAGGAACGACGCCAGTACGAAAAGGAAGGCGGGGAACTGGATTCCGCACGCGGTCCCGTGTTCGATCAATTCTACGATCGCCGCTGGTACTGGGATGCCGCCGCTGAATATGCGACCTTCGGAACGAACTTCTTCGGGAGGGATGATCTCTGGAGTGTCTTCTTTCACGGGGACACGGAACGAACCCGACGGGCAGTCCTGATACTCCTCGTCTTGCGACGCTGGCAACTGGAGCACGACGGACGGCTGCCGGAATCGCTTGACGCCGTGATTTGCGAAGCGCTTCCCGTCATTCCGCTCGATCCCTGGTCGGGACAGAACAACGAGCCGCCGAAGACGTTCACGTTGAATCGGAATGGACGCCCGTTTGCGTTTGAGGTCCGTCAAAACGGCGTCGACGTCGACGTGATTCCCGCCCACACCCCCTATCTGACACCCGATGACGACGCGCTGGACCAGTTCGCCGCGGAGAAAGAAGACCGGTCCAAAGACGCCGGTTCTCCGGTAAAGACGGGTTGGTCGTTTTACGCCTGGCCCGTCTGGACGCCGGAGGAAAAGCGTAAGACGGAGACTCCGAAGGAGGACGAGTAGGCGTCATCCGTCGCGCCGGCGGGGTTTTCCGTGCGGATTATGCCGATCTGGAATCAGCGGAGACACGCAATGGATTTGGCGAGAGGCCGGCGATGGGACGATCCCTACGGAAGAGACACTCGGTTGCGGACCACGATCAGCACGCTCATCCCGGGGCCGACCACGTTCATCATCCGGTCGCGGCTTGGTGCCGTTGCCCTGGCCACTTGGCGACGAAGATACGCGCAATCGGTCGGTGCTTCGTTCTCAGTAAAAACGCCCGCGCCCTTGCGACGCGGTTTTTGCGTTTCTGATCGCGATCGGCGCGAGTGGGATTTCTTCCCACTCTCCAGTATGTAATCGGACCGACACCGCAAGAAGAGTGACGGTCTTCGGCCCCCCCGCAGTGGTGAACCCAATCACCATTATTGCGGGTACTGTGCCGGGACGCGGCGCGAACGGTGCCGGCCCGGAGAAATAGACGTGGCGGCTTCGGAGAATTTCGGAGAATACCGTCCGATTTCCGGGGCGATCCCGGTCGGAATTCTTGGGAACGGGTATTGACGATGAACACATGTATAATGTACAATTGTTCATATCCCTGGTGAGCCGCCTTTCCGTTTTGGAGTTTTCCCCTATGTCCAATCAACCTGAATTGACCGCCCGGCAAGAGGAAGTTCTGGAGTTTATCCGTACACGGGCAGCCACGCAGGGCTTCGCGCCGACGGTCCGTGAAATCGGCGTCCACTTCAAGATTGCCTCCCCGAATGGGGTGGTCTCCCACCTGAGGGCCCTGGAAAAGAAGGGCTATATCGAGCGCGAGCCGAACCGGTCGCGGACGATCCGCCTGACCGCGGAGGCGGAGAACCGCCGGGGGTTTCCGATGGTCGGTCGTATCGCGGCCGGTGTCCTGCACGAAGCCGTGGAGCAAGATGAACGGGTTGACCTGCTCGAAATGTTTGACAGCCGCGACTCTGCCCTGTTCGTTCTCGAAGTATCGGGTGATTCCATGATCGACGACCACATCGCCGATGGGGATTTCGTAATCGTCCGTCGCCAATCGACCGCCGCGCGCGGGCAAATCGTCGTCGCCCTTACCGATGAAAACGAGGCCACCCTGAAAAGGTGGTACAGGGAAAAGGACCACATCCGGCTTGTCCCCTCCAACTCGCGCATGAAGCCGATTAAGGTGAAAAACGCCCGGATTCTCGGCGTCGTGGAGGGTGTCGTCCGCAAGGTGCGGTAGCACTCTTCGTCTCGCTCCGGCCGGTCCGCCGCAAGCCGGTCTTCCCGATCCTACTTGAAGGCTTCGCGCATGGTTTGCCATTTCTTGCGCATCCGCGCCAAAACGGATGTATGTTTCTCATCGTGCGCCAGGTTCATTGCTTCTTCCGGATCGTTTTCCAGGTCGTAAAGCTCTTCATACACCGGCTCTTGATCAATGTACCGCAGATACTTCCAACGCGGTGTTCGCACCCCTTCACTCATCGGGATTTTGGGATGCTCGAAGAGATGCTCGTAGAAAAACTCGGTCCGCCAGTCATTGACGCGACGCGATTCGATCAGCGGTAGAAGCGAACGTCCCTGCATTCGGTCGGGCGCGCCGACGTCCGCCAGTTCCAAGAGCGTAGGCGCGATGTCGATACTCAGGACCGTCTCCTCCCGACGAGTCCCTCGGAGGTTTCGCGGAAGCCGAGGATCGTAAACGACGAGAGGGACGCGGATGGAATACTCATGGCCGTACCACTTGCCCGCGAACCCCCGCTCTCCCAGATAGAATCCATTATCCCCCGTGAAGATGACGACGGTATTTCGCGCTAAGCCCTTCTGTTCGAGCCTTTCGAGAATGCGGCCCACCACGACGTCCACCCCGGAAATGAGCCGGTAGTAGTTCTTCACCATTTCCTGGTACATTTTCGGCGTGGCGAACCGTCTTTCCCAGCGGACACGGTTCTCGGAAGCGCGAAGGAACTGAGGAAGCGAGGCAAAAAACGCCGGCTCGCTCAACTGGGGAGGCGCAATGGTAACGTCCCTGTAAAGAGGCGCGAGGTCCGGATCGGAGATGAACTGTCTGGGGTCGTTGTCCTGCACGTGGGGTGCCTTGAAACTGACCGAAAGGGAAAACGGCTGATCCGCCGGAACACCGTCGAGAAACTCCAGCGCCTGGTCGCCCATCAGTCGTGTCAAATGAATCGGCTTTCCATCGATCTCGTGCTCGTAGTGGCTTTGTCCGGGAAATCCTTTGTCGTAGTCGAAAAGCCCCCGCGGTGGTTGGCCGACGCCCCACTTGCCGATGAACCCCTGGTAGTACCCCGCCGCTTTCAGGCGGCCGGGGTAGGTTTGTTCCAACTCCCGCGGCGTGAAGCTCGTGCTGAATTTCCAGACTCCGTGACGCCGCGCATACTGCCCCGTGAAAATGCACGCGCGGTTCGTCATGCAGATGGACGTGGTGACGAAGCAATTGTTGAACGTCACCCCCTCTCGCGACAGCCGGTCGATATTGGGCGTCTCGATAATGGGATTTCCCATGCATCCGAGCGTGTCCCATCGCTGGTCATCGGTGAGAAGAAAGAGGAGGTTGGGTCCGCCGCTCCGCGAATCATCGGCGGTGCATATCCGCTCGATGAACCCGGCGGCGAGAAACCAAGCAAGGACGAAACGAAAGATAATCGCGCGAAGGGCTGGAGGCAACATGGAAGACTCCTGAAGCATGTGAAACTTGGTTCAGAAAGCAGTATAACGCGCGCCCTCGGATCCCCGCAACGGTGGGGCGATGGGGTCGTGCCCGGGTCCGTATCGCCCGATTTCCCGAACAACTCTCGCCAAGGCTCGGTATTCCAAATCGCGAAACGCGGCATTCACGGGACGGCCCGCGACTGGAACTGGCCACAGATCGCCAGAACCTGGTCCGGTCCGGCGGAAGCAGGCCTTCGCTAGGGTGCTGTCCCCTGCATCACGGGGGGTGTGGATTCCCCGCGCAGCAACGCTTATATTATCAAGACGATGCCGAAATCGTGGCGATGCTCGGACCTCGCCCTTGGTCCGTCGTTGCTTGTTCGGGCGCTTCGTTTTTGTGGGCATTGCGATCAGCCGCGACACGTTTCGATACGGAGTTCTTCCATGCGTCTTTCCCCGATTGTCTTACTTGCCGTTTTACCCGCGACCACATTTTCCTTTGGCGAAGGCGCTTCAGAGGCATCCGAGCGGCGGACTCTCCCACCCCGGTCCAAGTACCTTCTCCTCGATTGTCGCGTGATCGATACCGTGGAAAACGCGCGCCTGGCGGTGGGGAACGTGAAAAAACACCCGACGAATCCCCTGTTCGGCGAGGAGCTTCCGTGGGAGGTCCGGTTCGATAACCTGTACGCGAACGTACTCTACGACGCCGAGGAAGGGATATACAAGTGCTGGTACAGCCCGTTTATCGTCGACCCGGCCTACGAGACCGTGCCGCGCGACCAGCGCGAGCCCGGCATGTATATTCCGGCGTTGCGATCCACCGGCCGGGACCGGACGATGGGCGTGGCCTATGCGACCTCGCGCGACGGAATTCGTTGGGACAAACCGAGAATGGACGTCCGGCTTTGGGAAGACAAAGAGCAGACCAATCTCGTCGAAATCGGTCCGCACGGAGCGGGCATTTTCAAGGACATCCACGATTCCAACCCCAAGCGACGGTATAAGATGTTCTTCAAGGAAGGAAAGGACGTTTGTGTCGCGTTCTCGTCGGATGGAATTCACTGGAGCGAACCGGTTCCCTGTCCCGAGATCGACGCCGCGGCGGATACGCACAACAACGCGATATGGGTCCCCGAGCTGAATCGCTACACCGGAATCACACGGCTCTGGAAAGCGGGGCAGCGGGTCGTCGGCGGTACGGACAGCGCCGACTTTCTCACGTGGACCAAGGCACGCGAGATACTCCGCGGTTCACCGGAACTCCAGGTGTACGCGATGCCCGTCTTCCGGTACGCCGACGTCTATCTGGGCCTGCCGGTGATTTTCAATCCCAAAACCGACCGCTCGCACACCGAACTGGCATGGAGCCCCGATACGCTCACGTGGCACCGCATCGAACCGGGCACGCCCCTGATTCCCACCGGTTCGAACCGGAACGACTACGACTGGGGATGCGTCTACGCCGCCGACGCGCCGGTCGTTCTCGATGATGAAATCCGGCTCTATTACGGCGCCTCGAACGGGCCGCATACCGACTGGCGCGACGGATTCCTCGCGTTGGCGACACTCCCGGTCGACGGCTTCGCGGGCTACGTGCCGACCGATGCCGCGAAACCGGCCATGGTGCGGTCGCGATTAGTAACGCCCGCCGGCGCAGACCTTTACGTTACCGGCGACGTCCTCGGAGAACTCCGGGTGCGCATGCGGGACGAAACCGGAAAAACACTCGCAAAGTCCGCGCCGGTTTCAGGGAACCTGATTAATCGGAAGGTCACGTTTCCCGAGAACGCCGACTTCGCCGCACGCCCGTTTCGGTTGGAGTTCGAATGGAATGCGGGGCGGCTCGATTCGTTCGCCATCCGGTAGTGCCTCTAACAGCGCGCCTTCGCCTTTTCCAGTGTGTCGAGTAGCTTATCGAACGGTTGATTGAACTTCTCCACGCCCTCTTCTTCCAGACGCCGCGTGACGTCGTCGAGGTCAATCCCGACGGCGGCCAGCTTCCGGAGAACCAAATCCGCGCCGGCGACATCCCGGTCGATCCGCACCGCCGGATGGCCGTGATCGCGGTAGGCGTCGATCGTCTCGACGGGCAGAGTATTGATAGTATCGGGGCCGATCAGCGTTTCGACGTATTTGACGTCGCTGTATTGAGGATCCTTCGTACTAGTACTCGCCCACAGGAGGCGCTGGGGGCGGGCCCCTTTCCCGACAACCGACTGAAACCGGTCGCCGCCGAAGACTTCGTGGTATATCTGGTAGGCGGACTTTGCGCTGGCCACGGCTGTTTCCCCTCGGAGTTCGCCGGCGGCTTGCCCACGGTCACCTCCTTTGGCGATCAACTCATCCAGGATCGCGTCGACCAACGAATCGATCCGGCTGACGAAGAAACTGGCGACCGAGACGATCCCGTCGAGCGGTTCTCCCCGCGACGCCCTCGCCTCGAGACCCGCGATGTAGGCCTCGGCGACCCGGCGATACCGGGGGAGCCCGAACAGGAGCGTGACGTTTACGTTGATCCCCTCGCCGATCAACCGTTCGATCGCCGGAAGACCTTCAAGCGTGGCAGGGACCTTAATGAAGACATTCGGCCGGTCCAACGCGGCCCACAGACGCCGAGCCTCCTCGATGGTTCCCTCCGTATCGTTCGCCAAATGAGGATTCACCTCCAGGCTGACGTATCCATCCAGTCCCTCCGTCCGTTCGTAGACACCACGGAAAGCATCAGCCGCATCCTGGACGTCCCGGATAATGAGGGCCTCGTAGATGTCGAGCACGCCCCGGCCTTCCGCCGACATCGCCCGGATATCGTCGTCGTAATCGTCGCTGCCGCGAATCGCTTTCTCGAAAATGGCGGGGTTCGACGTCATTCCGGAGATTCCGTCTTCGTGGACCAAACGGCGGAGTGCTCCGGATCGAATCAGATCTCGGCGGATATAGTCGATCCAGATCGACTGGCCCAGTGCTTCCAACCGTGTTAGCGGGTTTTCTGACATGAAACACCTCCGTATTCCTTAAGGGAGTTTTCGTTCCTGAATTGTACCCGCCGCCGACGCAAGACATATCCCTCCGCGGCGGTGCCGGGCGCTTTCTTCTCGCTCCATCTCAAACCTGCGTCCTTCTCATCCAAAAGAGGGGTTCAGGTTCCGAGTTCGGTGCGAACCTTGGCTCATCCGGACACTGTGACAGAATCGATCGTGCCCGGCGTCCGGATGGTGGGGGTGGGGGGATCGCGCCGCGGCGCGTGGCGGACCGGGGCCGGTTCGT
>CAZFQG010000020.1:0-46021 GCA_964520785.1 uncultured Planctomycetaceae bacterium
GGTGCCAGGCCGAAAACATCCGCCGCGTCCGATTCAGAAGCCGGTCGGCCCACGCTTTAGTTCGTTCGTCCGGACCCTTTTCGAAGAACCGGATATTGCGTATCCCCGCGAAACTCGCACCCGCAAGACTTCTTCCATCCGCGCTTCGACGGGCAGGTCCTTCGTCGGGTATTCGTCGTGGCCGCGGCGGGTTCGCGGGCCTTTTCCCCCGGTCTTGCCCAAACGGCCGTCGCCCGTCATAATTGGAACTTTCGGCGCGCCGCCGGCGCGGTTTTTGGAATTTCGTCGACCCAGCAGAACGGATTAACGGGAACCTCCACCATGGCTCAGTCCAGCGTCCTCCTTTCCGGTTTCGCCGATGAATCGGCCCATCCCCGCGATCAAAGCCAGAAGGCCGCGGATCGGCAGTTTTCGGTCTTCGCCGCCCTCGGCCTGCAATACTACAGCATCCGTTTCATCGACGCCGGCGAGGGGGGCAAGAACGCGATGAAGCTCTCGAAGCAGGAAATCAAGACCTTGCGGACGATGCACGCCGAGTACGGCCTTGGCGTCTCTTCCATCGGCTCCCCCATTGGAAAGGTCAAGCTCCTGGACGTCGAAGACGGCACCAAGAACGCCTATATCCCGTTCGACAAATACCTCAAGAACGACGTCCGCAAGGCGTGCGAGCTGGCCCTTGCGTTTGAATCGAAGCTGATCCGCGGTTTTTCCTTCTACCACCCCAAGGGAACGGACGCCGGAGAACATATGGCCCAGTCGGTCGACCAACTCGGCCGGATCGCCGAAATGTGCGATAAGGAGGGGCTCACGTTCGGCCTGGAAGTGGAACCGAACCTGGTCGGCGAAAACGGATATCTCCTGGCCGAAATTCACAAGAAGGTGAATCACCCGGCGCTGGTCACCGTTTTCGACGCGGCGAATATCGTCGTCCAGGGCTACTCATCGGCGGAGATTCTGGATCAGCTCAGGGCGATGCTGCCGGGACTTGGCTGGTTGCACATCAAGGACTATGCCAACCCGAGGCCGGTCAAGAAAGGGGAACACGTCAACGAAGACATGCTGGCCAATTTCGTTCCGTGCGACCAAGGGGACGCCGGCCACGAGGCACTTCTGCGTGAATTCGGCAAGGCCCTGCCGCAGATCGAGCGGCGGATGAAGAAACGGGGCGCACCGGGCGTCTTCCTCGATCTCGAACCACACCTCAAAGGGGGAGGACAGTTCGGCGGGTTCAGTGGGCCGGATGGAATGGGCGTCGCGCTGCGGTCCCTCTGCCGCGTCCTGGACTACGTCAAAATCGGCTATCACCTCCGCGACTTCGGCGACGTCAAGACCGCGAGGGGATTCTGATGCCCTTGGGCGGGATGTGCTGCGTGGAGGTGGGACGGAATGGCATTCCGTCTTACGGATGAATGGATCGCGACCGAGCAGTCATGCACGGGGTGCATGACCTACGAGACTACGTCGGAATCGGCTATCACCTCCGCGACTTCGGCGACGTCAAGCACCCGTGTATTACCGGATGTTGCCGGATGCTATATGAACCTCTCTACGGCTCGCGAGTCACTCGCAACGCAATGTCTTTTCGGAATGAAGGCAGTTCGAATGTGATCGGATCGAGTCCGCCTTGCACGGTCCGAGGCGGCGAGTACTCGCCGGTGACTGGGGAGAACGTCCGGATCCGGTAGTCTCCCGCCGGAAGGCGAAACGCCACCGGACCGCTGATCGGCCGGCCCAGGTTCGAGTCCGTGACCTCGCGTGCATCGGCCAGATACGCCACGTAGTCCGCCCCCTGTTTCACCAGGGCCGAAACAACGACGTGCTCCGGTGTCTTCTCGACCCATTCAGGGGCCGGTTTGGCGTGAATGAAATCGAAGGAATAGATGAACTCCGAGAGGTGCCGCATCCACGTCCGGATCTTCCGCTGCGACTGGGGTGTCCCGGCCTCACTGCCGGCCTGGATCGAGAAGTCGATGAAGTTGTAATGCGCGCCGCAAAGCAGGGCCGTCCAGGCGCGTTTTCGGTGGATCGTCCAACCGACGTCGTCGCGGTAGAAGGTCGCGCAGTTGTCCTCGTCGAGTACGCACGGTTTGCGGTGTGCGGCCGCGGCCAGGCAGAAATCCCGCAATTCGCCCAGGTTGAGCTGCCTGGCCATGAAACCGCCCATGTCGTAGGTGCGGCCGTCGAGCGTGTGGTTCGGTAACGGATGCACGTTGACCACGTCGACCATCGTACCGGAGAAGTTGGCGTCCACGTTCTGGTGGTAGCCCGTGTAGTCCATGGTGACGGTACCGGAGACCAGGTGCTGGGAGCTCGTCTTGGCCAATTCCTCGCGAATCGCCCCCCCGATCTCCTGCTGCCAGGCGTCGACTTCTTCCACGGTAGCGAATTCCTCGCCGGACGCCGACGGCTTCAGGCCGCCGCAGGGCTCGTTGCATATCTCGTAGTACACGTTGTCGTAGCGGTGCGTCTCGGCCACGATCTTGCGGACGTACGCCAACTGGCGCTCGACGAGTTCCTTGTTTCGCAGAGAGTTGTAGTCGGGCCAGGCGACCTTTCCCACGCCTTGCTTGTTATTGGCGGCTTTCAATGGATTCAGCGACCAGACCTGCTCGGTATACGTGTTGCTGAAGAGGGTCAGTTCCACCACGATCCCCAGTTCGGAGGCCGACGAAAGAAACGCGTGCAGGCGGTCAAAGAACTCGCCATTCCATTGGTCGAGATCCCAGACCGGCGCCCCGTCGTCCGCCTTCGCCGGCCCGGTGCGAGGCCAGGGCGCGATGAAGTCGGCGGCGCCGATTTTCAGCGGTGAATGCGGATTCCTCTCGGTGGCCAGTTCCCTGAAGAGGAGAAAAGTCCGGGTGAGGGTCTGCTTCTTGTTCGCTGCGTCCGTCAGGTAGCGCCGGAAATCGAACGACCGGTTGACCACCGAACCGTAGTGCTCCGTGGCGGTGATCAAAAGAAGAGGTTTCCCGCGAAAAAGAAAATACCGCGGGTTCTCCGGGTGGACGGTGATCGGGGTTCCCCCCTCTCTTGCGGATTCGCCTGCCGGCTCCGCCGCACCGGCGATCGACGCGAGGCTGGACGCGAAGAGCATTACCCCAAACCACGTGCCAAATCGTTGCCGTTGTCGTCTCACGATCTTCCTCCTCGTCCCAAACGCCGGGCCTTACCGACCTGTTAGTAAACACACGCGAGGCGGATTACATCCCCCCGGGAACGTTCATTATACCACAGCAGTCCTCCTCCCCTGAACCACGAGTATACCATTTACACGATCCAGTGGAAAACCGGTAACCGTTCAGTACCGTCAGTCAGGCTTTCTTGACGCCAACCGACAACACCACGTCCAACAACACGGCGACGAAACTCCCCACCAGCAGACACGCGACATCACTCCAAAGAAACGAATTGCCGAGGATGAATCCGACAACCGGCTGCTCGCGCAACCACTGCAAAATCGGCGGTTGCCACAACTGGCCGAATTCGAGGGTCAGCGTCAGCCCCAGAACAGAGGCCAGTAGCCACCAGCGGCCGACCGACGGAAAGACGAACCGCCCGAGGAAGAAGAACATGACCGGCCACAATGTATCTCCGGCATACGTCGCCAGGAAGCCAAACAGCGTGGTCGGGTCCGCTCCCGGGCGCTGTGAACGGGCGAACAGGCCGGAGGGGATGACGAGGAGGACGACGATTGCGGCCAGGAGTCGGGTATGGCTAATACGCTCAGTCAGCATTTGCTGTTGCAGGTTGCGGCACGCCCAGACATATCCGGAAACCGTCGCGGGAATCCGAGTAGGCCGGACCCATGAGGCCCAGGCGAACCGCGCAGCGGGCGTTGCCGGGGACGTCGAAGTAGTTGCCGCCGCGACAGACGGGCCGGAAGTTCTCTTCTACGAAGTGCAGCTCTTCATGGCCCCCTTTCGGATCGAAATGGTCCAAGACGATTTCCCAAACGCCGCCGCACATGTCCGCCAGACCGAAGCCGTTGCGGCCTCGTTCTCCGTAATGATCCACCGGCGACACGAAGGCGAAGCCGTCGCTCCACGGGGCGTTCGCAAGCGGCCATATCTTGTTCCGCCCGGGCAGAAAATCGACGGCGGAGATGTTCAACCGGCCTTCGCCGTCTCTCAGGTCGTTTCCCCACCAGAAATAAGTGCTCTCGCGTCCGCCCCGACATGCGTAAGCCCACTCCGCTTCCGTAGGCAGGCGGTACTCCAACCCATCGGGCAGCCGACCCGCTTCACGTTCCCTGTTCGTAAGCCATTTGCAGAACGCCCTCGCGTCGTTCCAACTGACGCAGACGACCGGGTAGCAATCCCGCAGGGGGAATCCGAAACCCGGATCTCGCCAGCTCTTGTCTTCGACGGATATCCAAGGGTGAGGCGGCGCGATTCCGCTGATTTTCCAGTTGGGATCGAACACCTGCGTCATGCCGCCCGGCTTCTCCGCGTCGGTTACGTAGCCGCTCTCCTCGGCGAACCGCCTGAATTGCCCCACGCTGACTTCCGTGCGTCCCATCCAGAACCCATTCTTCACACGCATCAATCGGGGGTGTTCGCCTTCGTACGACTCGCGTTCCGTTCCCGGCGTGGCGCCGCCTTCGATCCCGGTGGCCCAGGCACGTTCGGCGGCCGTGCTCCCCATCTTGAACTCGCCGGGCGGAATGTATACCACCTCAAGACTCACGCCGCCCCCCAGGTCGACCTGCTTTGATGCGCCCTGAGCCGGCTTCTCCGCCGGCGCGGCGCCGGCGGTACCGCTGTTCTGCGTGATGACCGCCGTGAGCACGGCGGCTGAAAAAAGCGTCCGAAAGGAATTCGAGATTCTCATGACGTGTTCTCCTTTCCAATTGCGACGGATGCGTCAATGGGGGATATGGCTGACCGCGGATTCCACGATCTTCACAACCCTGATTAGAGCCTCTTCGGAACCCGGGTGCAAGTGAGCCGTGGCGGCAATCGTTGTGCCAGCGAATAGCGTGTGGCGGGGTCTTCCCCGTCTACCACCGAATCGGATCTCCGTACGGAAACCGCTCCCGCTCCATTTCGCCAAGCAGGTGGCGCTCCCTAAGAGACGAAGGGCCGGGGGACTAGCGTTGCCGTGCCAATTTCCGCGCCCATCACCTACAGCGAACCGCTGTCGGCCAATCAGAAGGTTGCTCCGCATTACCTAACGACAATTGCTTTGTTTGTTCGGATGGCGTTAGTTGCTCGATGCACACAAATCACCCGGTTCCATCCAGTGGGTGGTAGACTGTTCAACACGCACGACCAAGATCACATTCCAATATGAACAGTCAATTCCGCGGTTCCACCAAGCTCTACTCTCAAGAAGCGAGTCAGGTCCTCTCTCTTGCCAACCTACGTCAGTCCTGGCGACAGGCGTCTTGGCCGCTGCGCTCATTCATGGCACCGCACCTCGAAAACGGCGGCCGGTATTCCGGGCTGGGGCGGGATGAACTCGATGTGGAGGCAGTCCGTTTCGACCGGGGCGGCGAACCGGACGACGCCGCGTGTCTGGTGGTTCGCGGTCTCGTGATGAAGAACTCGGCCGGCGCCGTCCTTGATGACGTATTCGCGGATGCAGGAAGGGAGAATGCGCTCGGGATGCTCCGCCAAAACCGAGAAGAGCGGGTTGTCGAGGTCCGTGTCAAACACGAGAACGACGCGCGAAACACGCACCGGAGTCTTCCAACGCAGCGTCAACCCCGGGTTCGGGTCATCGAACGCGGCCGCCCACGCGTTGGGGCGGTCCGTCGGGCGCGCGACGCCATTGGCCACCGCGCGGGGCGAAAACGGTTCCAACGGGGCATCGAACTCCACCGCGATAGGCCTGTCGTCGGGAGCAGGGAGCGTCCGCCAGAACTCGAACGTATCGACGCCGATGTCTCGGTCCGGCTTCTGTACGGCCCCCTCGGTTACGCAGGCCATCCCCAGGTGGGTGACGGCAATCAACCCGGTAATCGGATTGGCGGCACACGCCAGTTCGACGTCCGGATTCGCCGAAATACAGATAAACGCGTAACCCGGGCGTTCGAGTGACACTTCGAAGTCGACGTGGAGTCGCTGGTTTCCCGTGGAAGAAACGGCGACGCGCCTCTCGGATAGCGTGACTTCCGGAGTGAAACAGGGTGTCTCCGTCGGCACGGGGACTCGCAGAGCGATGTCGAGCCAGGTATCGACGTTGGATCTTACCGCGAAGGTCATCCCTGGAACGGGCCCCGCGGGCAAGGGGGCCAACAAGGCCCAAGGCTGGGCGAGCACGCGCGGTATGCCGTCGGCGGGTATTTCCGTTAGGGCCAGAGTGCTGGAGGCGGAAATCTCCGCCTGCTGAGCGAGATCCGTCGGATCCCGGCGGCGATAGCCGGGGATGTACTGCCCCTCTCGGGAGAGCGCCAGACGCAGCGCCGCCAGCCGGGCTCCGCTTCCAACGTCACGCGGAAGGCATCCTTCACGCCGGCAAAGATCGGCGGCGGCCCCAACCGCCTGGGCCGCGTGCGCGCACGTCGCCATGACGCGGGTGGAGCCGAAAGCGACGTGCGAAGCGCTGATAATCCGCCCGGCGAGAAAGAGATTCTCCACGTTGCGGCTGTAGAGCACGCGATATGGGATGGGATAGATGCCCTTGGAGTGCCATTGGACGCAGGGGGGCAGCTCGCTGTAGATGCCGTCGGCGGGGTGCAAGTCGAGGGCCCAGCCGCCGTAGGAGACCGTGTCTTCGTGCATTCGGCGTTCGACTACGTCGCGCTGATTCAGAATATAATCCCCTTCGAACCGGCGGCTCTCGCGCTTACCGGGGATCGTTCCGACCCACTCCAACGTCAGGTTGTCGACATCGGGGAAGCGCCCCGAGTTCTTGATGAAGTCCCAAATGCCGTAAACGACGCGCCACAGATCCCACTTGATCTCCTCGGTGTCGTGGACCGTGTCGAGCCGACCGCCATACTCCAGCCACCACAATTGGCGGCCGTAGTCGCGGGGCGATATCCGCAGGTGCCGCGTGATCTCCGCCACGTCACGCATCGCGAACGCCGGCGCGACGAAGGGAACCGGCCGTCCGGCATCCTTGCTGTAAAAATAGAGCGTGTGGCCCAGGAGTTCACCGAACTCCGGAGTGGGGGCGAACCGTTCGTCAAACTCCTCGGGTCCTTCGGCGCCCATGCGAAAGGCGGCGCCGCCGAGGAACCCCGCGATTCCGTCTCCTGAGGCATCGCAGAAGAGAGGCGCCCGCACGTGGTAGCGGGTCTGATTTTGCGGGCAGAAGCCGCCCATGGAGACGATCCGGTTCCCCCGTTTTTCCACCTCGAAAACCGGCGTATTCAAGAGGAGCGTCAGGTTTTCCTCGGCGTCCGCCTTTTCCAGCAGGAGCGAATCGAGCAGAAGCGGATTTCCGAGAGGATTGCGGTAGACATTCTCCACGAGGATTTCGTCGATCAGGCCCCCCTCGCGCGACCAGCGGTTATTGTTCGCCCGGGAGGAAGTCGCCCCGAGGATGATCATGCGGATTTCACTGGAGGCGTTTCCACCCAGAACGGGCCGGTCATGTGCGAGGACCACGCGTGAGCCGGCCCGCGCGGCCGTAATCGCGCAGCACAGGCCGGCGAGGCCGCCACCGACGACCACGAGGTCACGGTCGAGTTCGATTGTTCTGAGCGTTCGCGAATCGGCGGCAAGGTCTGTGCGCATTATTTCTTTCCGTCGAGAAGTTCCTTCAGTTGTTCGAACGGGCGAAGCTCGGCGGCTCCCGTCTCGGCCAGTTCGCTGCCGGTGAGGTAGCAGCCGCGTTGGGACCACTCGATGATCAGTTTCGGCGGGAGGCCGAACATCGCGGCCAGTTCATTGTCCATGTCCTTTTCCAGCAGGCGGAAATGCTTCGCCCACTCGGAAGCCTCGACCGGACCGACGTTGTCGTCGCTTTGCCACTTGGGACGGTGAAAGAGGAGTGTGCTCAGCGGGGTGACGATCCGCGTCGTACACGCGGCGAACGGCCACAGCGCGGCGGAGGAACACTCGCCGAGGATGACCCCGGTGACGCGGAGGCCCCGCAGCCGGATGAGAGACATCACCGCGAGTCCGCCATAGGGGCTTCCACCGGGAGAGTCGATGTACAGGACGGCCTCGCCTCCCGGTTCGACGTCCAACAGCTTTTCGCAGACTTCGGCCTCGGCGTCGGCGAGTTCGCCCACCAGCGCCGTCTCGACGAGTCCGCCGTCGCCGGATTCCCGCGATTGCGCTCGGGACGCGAATGGCGCGGCACAGACGCGGCGTTTACGACGTTTTCGTGTAGTCACGGTCCGACTCCTTGTTCTCGATCGCCCCGAAGTGAAGTATTCTTGTCTTTTTGGTTCGAAGAGGCCTCATTCGGCCGCGCCGGTGGTGACGGGAAAGACGAACCGGCGGAGACCGAGCCGGCCGCTTTGCGCGTCCGCGGTGCTCCCGCCGTCCAGGCACAGGGCCGCCCCGGCCGTCTCCGGAGGCACCTTGGCGAAAAGAACGGCCCGGTTAAGCTCGATCAGGGTGCTCATATCGAGGAATTGCTGGTAGTGGTTTTCGAGACCGGTGTAATCCTCTCCGCCGCCGGCGCCGAAGAACAGCATCATTCTCAAAACGTAAAACGGATCGAGGCTCCCCCGGTCGTAGGGCGTCGCCTCTTGTTGATAGCGGTCCTTTTCCTTGTCTCTCACCAATTTCCGTTCATTCAAGAGAGACTTCAACTCGCTCCTTTCCGTACCGGTCCCGACCTCGACGGTTTCTCCCGGCGCAACGTCGCCCAACCGATATACCCAACGCTCGAAGGCGAGAATGCAATCTTGAAGCGGATAGTCGGCCGTATTGGTGAAACTGCCCGAAAGGGTCCGCGCATCGCGGACGAACGTCCCTTGGGGTACCGATTCCGTCACGTCCCGCCAGCGCGCGGTGATGCTCTTGGACGACCAGACGGCGATCGGAACGCCGGTCATTTCTTCAAGCGCCGGCGAAAAAGCGTATCCCTGCCGCCAGAATGCCGGATTCGCCCGCGGGTCCATTCCGCCGATTCCCGAACCGGGAAGGCCCAACCACGCGGCATAACTCTCTCCGAAAACGACCTCATCGTCCCGACCGGAGCGGGTAAGGAATCCCAGGTCGTACCGGCGCATCGCCGGGCTGAACACGTTCGCCCAGGCCGTTCCCCGCACCAGCCCGCTCTGGACATCCACGTCGACGACGCTCGCCTGATTGACCCGGACCTCATTCCCCTTGAATCGATACGACAACCAGTACCCCAGGACGCACATCGCGAAAACCACGGCGGGGAACGTAATCCACGTCGCGCGGACCCATTTGGTGACCTTGTGGGAGAACAGGTAGTCGGCGGGACCGATCAGCAGAACATACAGAATCAATAATGAAATGATCAACGAAAACGGAACGAAACGGACCTCGTCGAACCGGTCGAGCGAGGCGCGGAGTTGCCCGGACATGTCGTCGTAGCCGTGATGCATGACGGCCCTGAGTTCGCCCAGTGCGGGTTTCTCCCGTTCATCGCGACCAACGAGCTTCTGAAGAAACTTGCTCCGGTCGACCCATTCCGACCACGGAGAAACGCCCGGATCGCAGGCCGCGAAAGTCAAGGTGCCGAACCCCTCGGCGGCGCGGACCACGAGCGGCACGTCCCCCTCGCGTGCCTCGATCCTGCCGCGGACGTCGACGAGTTTCGGGACTTTCAAGACAACCGTTCGTCGGCGGCTCAGTGGAATCGGTCTTTCGCTCCCGCAAAAGGCTTCATAGGCGCCGGTCCGGCGAATCGGCGCGGTCGACTCGAAGTCGCCCGGGACGAGCGAGGAGAGGGCGCTCCCCTCCCCCAAGAGCGATTCGCCTTGTTCCCCGACGAGGACGACCACTTTGCCCCCCATCGCGACCCACTGACGGATCGCCTCGACGCGAACGGCATCCCCTGCCAGCGCCTCGCCGATCGGCTCGTCCCCCGGGGCGACGACCAGCGTATCGATTCCTTCGTAACCGAACCACACCGTCGGGAGCGCATCCGCCGTGCCCAGACGGATCAGAACGGCGTCTTCTTCCTCCTCGAAAACCGCGCTCTTAAGAGCCTGCTCCAAGCCGATCGATCCGTCGCCCAGTTTCAGGAACACCCGACGCCGCGTCGGAATCGCTTCGCGAAGTCCTCTTGGTCCGGAAGGATCGGAAGCGGCTTCGAACCGTTCGATGGCGCGAGTTCCATCCGGTTCCACGAAATGGACCTCAAGCCAACCGCGGACCCGGCCGAACCGCGCGTAAAACCCCACTTCGACCTCGGCGTCGGCGCGGAGGACGCGCGGCGCGCCGCCCGGCTCCAAAAGCGTACTGGGAACACCATCTCCGTCGGGAACGATCAGCCGCACCTCACCGGTCGTCTCGCGATCGCTCTTAAGGACCACTCTCACCGGAACCCATACCCCGACCTTGTAACGCCCGTCGAACCCAACGTCCACCCGAACGACCTCGACTTCCGCCGGAGACGGGGAAACCGCGACGCCCCAAAGCAGGGGCGCCAGGAAGGTGACGATAAGAACCAGGCGAGTCGCGGAGGAAGACATTGAAATTGCGGTTCCGACTGAAAAAGTCCGAAGTATTGATGCGATGCGAATACCGCCGACTACGGTTTCTGGGAATCACGGCATGCGCAGATCAGTTCCCCGCAGCCGGGACACCCGGAGCCGTACTTGTCCAGGATGGCCTTGCCAAGGTCGACCCCGACTACGTTGGCAATCGTAGTGAGCCAGGCGAGCACGTCGGCGAACTCGGCCTCAAGGTCCGACTTCTCTCCATCCCGCAGGGCGGAGGCCAGTTCCCCGATCTCTTCGATCAACCACATAAATGTACCGTCCACGCCACGCGCCACGTCCTTCTCCGTATACATTATTTCAATCAGTTGCTGGAAGTCGGCCAGCGTGAACGATTCCGATAAACCCTTTGGGGGGGGCGTTGGGGTGGAGCTGTCGGTTGGTTCAGGCATTTTCGATGTTTTCACGAAAGCGATCGGCTTTGTGTCGGCCGTGGGGGTTTTCTCGCCGGTCCCGCGTCCTGGCGATTCCGGAAGGCAATAATAACCAGAAAGATGAATTATACCAAATCTGGAATAAACGTCGAGAGGTTGGCCGGGGCCATGTGGCACGGTATGATGAACGTAGGCGGAGATCCGGCGTTCGTCTTTTTCGATGAACCGGAACA
The DNA here is from genome assembly GCA_964520785.1 of uncultured Planctomycetaceae bacterium. Taxonomy (GTDB): domain Bacteria; phylum Planctomycetota; class Planctomycetia; order Pirellulales; family Thermoguttaceae; genus CAZFQG01. Next base: position 11,208 of record CAZFQG010000020.1, read on the forward strand.
CCCCGCTGCTTTGGACATGGTTTATAGTGTCGTGTGGTCGGCCGTCGCCGTCCGACTCTTTTTTCTTTCCGGGGAGAATCCCACCAATGAAACGTCGAGAAGTACTGATTTCGCTGGGCGCCGCCGCCGGTGCGTCTCTTTTCCCGTACTCCTTTGTCCGCGGCACGGAGAAGAAACAGAGAATCCTCTATTTCACGCGGAGTGCCGGATTCGAGCATTCGGCCGTGAAGCGCAACGGCGATGAACTTTCATTTTCCGAGAAGACGTTGACCGAGATGGGAAAGAAGGCGGGTTTCGACGTCATCTGCAGCAAGGACGGCCGTCTCTTCGACGGCGATCTCGCGGAGTACGACGCCATCGCATTCTACACATCCGGCGATCTCACCCAACCCAACGAACGAAAGACGCCGCCGATTTCGGTGGATGGGAAACGGAAGCTGCTCGACGCGATCGCCGCCGGAAAGCCGTTCATCGGCTTCCACGCCGCGACCGACACCTGGCGAGGGGGTGAAACGCCGGACCCCTATATCAAGATGATCGGCGGGGAATTCATCGGCCACGGAACACAGCAGAACGTACCGATGGAGGTCGTCTCGCCGAAGTTCCCCGGAATGGAGGGAATCGAGACGTTTTCCATGCTGGAGGAATGGTATGCCTTCAAGAACTTCGGCGACGATCTGCACGTCATCCTCGTCCAAGACACGGACGCGATGTCGAAGGAGCACGAGGCGGACAAGAGACTGTATGACCGGCCCCCCTTCCCGGCGACATGGGCGCGGATGCACGGCAAGGGCCGCGTATTCTACACGTCGATGGGCCATCGCGAGGACGTCTGGACCAGCGATGTTTTCCAGCGAATCGTCTTGGGCGGCATCGCCTGGGCTTTGGGGAAAGTCGACGCGGATATCACGCCGAACATAGCCGCAGTCACGCCGAAGGCGAATCAGTTGAGCCGCTGATTCTGCTGGGCCGAGGCACTTTGGGTGCTGAGGGTGCGCGCCACCCGAACTGCTTCCGCGACGACCGGATCGGCGTCGGGCTCCGCGTCGCGCGCGGTATCCGCCGATTGAAACGCACGGGGAATTTCGACGTCGGGAACGACCCCGATCCTGTTATACGGCCGCCCGGCCGGAGAATAGAACTTGGCCGTGGTCAGCCGGAGGCCGGCCGCGGAAGTCGCCAAGGGGAAAATCCCCTGCACGGAGCCCTTGCCGAAGCTCCGCTCACCGATGATCACGCCTCGGTGGTGGTCTCGGATGGCACCGGCGAAGATTTCCGACGCGCTGGCGCTCTGGGAGTCGACGAGAATCACCAGGGGAACGTGCCAGGTCCCGGGAGATTTCGCGGTATAGGTAAATGCCTCCGCGCGATCGCGTCCCCGAGTCGCCACGATCGTTCCTTGGGTCAGGAACTTGTCACTCACCTCGACGGCGGTCAACAGAAGTCCGCCGGGGTTACCGCGAAGGTCGAGGACCAGTTTTCTCATGCCGGCGCGGTGCAACCTCCAGAGGGCGGCGTCCAGATCGCGCGGCGTGGTCTTCTGGAAGCACGACAGTCGCATGTAGGCGATTCCGCTCGCCGAATCGAGGATGCGTTCTTCGTCGATGCTCGGTACGTCGACGCGCCGACGGATGGCACGGACGGCGCGGACGGCGCCGCCGGAACCCTCCAAACTCAGTTGGACTTCGCTTCCTTCGGGACCCTGAAGGAGATTCGCCGCCTCGTCGGTTCCCAATCGCTCGGTTGCCCGGCCGTCGACGGCGACGATGAATTCCCCGGCTTTAATGCCGCTTTCCTCGGCCGGACTGTCCGTGATCACGCGGACGATTTTCAACCGGCCCTGCTCCACCTTCAGTTCGATGCCCAGCCCGACGAAGTTACCTTCGATTTGCGAATAGACGTCATCCAGTTGACCCGGCGTGAGGTAGGCGGAATAGTGGTCCAGCGAACTGATCGCGCCGCAAACGTATTCGACCGCGGCGGCCGCGAAGGGAACTCCCAGCGCATCCTCGGCGAGGGTCGCCGCGAAACGTACCGCCTCGCGCGCCTGGCGCCGGTCCGTCAATTGCCGACCGCCGACCTCCCGACGAAGCCGCTGCCGCAATCCGGGTATCCGTTCGTCCGCACGGGATAAGTCGTAAGCCTCGAGAAAGGCCGGACGCCCAAGCGCCAACTCGAACGCCTCCGTACCGTGGGCGACGATGCCGCCCCAGTCGGGCTCATCGACGTAGTGGCTTTCGATCTTCAGAAGCACTTCCGTGTAAAGGTCGAGCGCCTCCGCGGAACTCATCGAACGGAGGGATCGCTTGAAACTCGCGTCGGCGTATCGCCGGCCCAGTTCGAAGTGCATCCGTGCGAACTCGAACCGCTGCTCGAAATCACCCTCCGAGGGGAATCGCCGCGACGCGTTCTCGTAATGCGTCAAAGCCTCGTTCCAGCGCTCCTCCCGCTCCAGACGCCGCCCTTCGAGAAGCAGTTCGCGAATCTCCGATTCCCGGTCCAACCGCGAAATCCCCTCCGCGGCGTTTGCCGCGAAATTCCACGGTGCGCCGGAGTCGAATCCGGCGGAAAACGCGGCGACAAAAAACAGAATCGAAAGGACGCGCACAGCCGCGCTAAAGAAGAACGCGGGTCTGGGCCGTGAAAGAGGAGCGGTTTCGGGGAGGTATGCCATTAGGGTCGATATGAGAGCATCTGGGGAGGGGGAGGTCGGCATCGGTGCAATTTCCGTGTGAAAGCATAGATTACGTTAAGGGTGGCGTCAAAAAAATCACGCCGGATTTCTCCCCCGACAAGCCGGCTAACTCGTACAATCGAATTCCGTCCGACGAATTGCGACGGTTGAACGCGGCGGTTGGGAAAACCGTTTTGGACGGGTCGTGATGAATGGACGCACGAGAACAAAATGACGGCATGGGAAGTGTACCGTTGTACACTTTTCTACGTGCGTAAGGGAGATACGGTTCCACCGAGCGTCTAACGGCCGCCAACGGCGTGCGGGGAGGACGAAGCGGCCTATTCTTCGACCAGTTCTTCGGCGCGTTTTTTTCCCTCCCAACCCGCCTCGGTCTCCGGTGTCTCCGAGGCGTTGGCGACGCCGGGAACGGCCAATCCCAGCTTCATGGCCAGGAAGTATCCCAGAAAGATGTTTGCCAGTGCCACGAGGGCGAAATAGATGGTGAAACCCATGATGAATCGATTCTTCCGCCGTGACGAAACTAACCCGCTCAACTATAGGTTGCGTTACCCAACCCGGCATTCCAGGATTTTTCCATACTTTATTCCAGAAAGGTGTTGAATCGCTCTTGTAGTCCGTACGGCGAGCAGGGCTTCCTCGGCCGGCCGGCGCCAGACTCATCAAGACGCCGGGCACGCCGTCGCCGCGACAACGTACAACAAAAAACCGAGGCCACCCCCCTCCATTGCCACCCCAACCAACCACCCACGGACCACCAGCTACGAATCCCCAACCCTATCACCGCTTCCCCGTATACCACGGTCGCATGTCCTCCGTCGAACGACGCGGGCCGGATCGGTCCAATACTCCAACAGCCGCTTTGTAATACTGCTCGCCCCTGGATACCCCGCCTCCCGCCACGCCTTCACTCGCGGCCGAATCTGGTTCACCAGCGGAATCTCGACGAACACCCCCGGATCGTCAAACGCCTGCGAATCGGGCGACGCCACCACATACCCCGCCGGCCGCCGCCCCGGCGCCTCCTCGAACAACCGCGTCCGCCGGTCATACTTCCAATACGCCCCCGGCTCCTCATAAGGAGTGTTAATAATCAACCGATCAATCGTCGCCCGCGCCGTCATCCTTGCTCCTCGCTTCCGTTCTCCTCGCCCCCGGTGCCACTGGCTGCTTGCCAGCCAGTGCGCCACACGATCGCCTTGAACAAATTCCCTTCCACGTCGTTTTCGAAGTCGATCCGCGGATACGCCTTCATCGCACGAATAATCCCGCTCCCCAGCCCCCGATAAGGCAATATCTTCGTCGCGTACGAAGCCAAAATCGGGTTGCGGATATTCGAATTCCCGCGCTTGATATTCTCCACCGTCAAATTGTTCGGCAGATGCCCCGGGCTGATAATCTCGATCCGGTCGGAATACACGAAAATCCGCACCGCTGCCGAAATGAAATAGTCCCGGTGAATCAGCGCATTCGCGATCAATTCCTCGAAAACGATCTTCGGAACCTCCGGAATGCCCAGCGTGTTGATTCCCTGGTCTTTCTGCACGTGCCGTAAATTGCGGAGAACGAAACTCATGCCTCCGCGATACTGGTTCTCGATCTTTCCCGAGAAATCTTCGCTGTCGACGTACTCCGTAGCGCCGATCTCCGTGCCAGGATAGGCAATCGCCTTGACGACGAACGGTGGAATCGCCCCCTTGTTGTCCATGTACGGCTTCCCGATCCCGTCCGGAACGCTCACCACCATCACCAACCCCGACGGAACCGCCACGTTCTCCGTCCGCACGTTGATCGGCGGGTGGACGTTCTGCGTACACGTATTCGAGATCAACTGATTCAACCGCCCCATGTCTTCCCGAGTCAACCCCGAAAACGTCCCGTCATTATTCACGCCGATCAAAATCCGCCCACCCCCGGAATTGCTAAACGCGACCAATTCCTCGGACAGTTGCTGCGCATTGGTGACGTTGGCCTTGAATTGATGCTGGCTATCCTCATCCCGCGCGACGATTTCTAAGAGTTCTACGGTTTCCATAGTCTTTCACCAAAACGGAACCGGCCATCCTGCCTCCACCCGTTTAAACCCGATCCGCCACTGCCAACTCAATGTGGCCCCGCTCATCCAACTCCACCACCGCCCTCTCAATCTCCTCCGCCGAAAACTTCGGTTTGACTTGTCCCACGCAATGACAGACCGTCTTTTTGTCATGCGGTTCCCCCTTCGCGCGAAGACTCCGATCCACATACACCGTCGTCGCCCGCAGTTCCAAATCGCGCGCGGTCATCCTGCCGTACTTGTCCACAAGGTCATCCAGTGCCGCCCGCGTCCGCGGATCGTCCAGGAACTCCTTCCCCTTCTCCCGCACCAAATCCACTTGATCCGTCGGCTCAATCCGATACCCCCCCAGCGTCCCCGTGGTATTCGTCACCGAAACGCAACCCCAGTGCGCAACCAAATCCAAATCCCCGAGCAAAGTCGAATCGAACGGTCCGTACGAGTGGAGGGAGAAATCGTACCCGCAGTCGATCCCGTAAATCGCCTCCAGGAAATAAACCAGCTTCTGAAGCGCCGTCTTCCCGAATTGCGGGCTGACTCCCTCCAGCCGTTTCGCCAATTCAGGGATCAGTGTATATCGTTTCCAAGGGAATTCAAATTTACTCATATCGTGTTCTCCTTTGCTTGGCGCATTTCCGCGACGAGCTTCCGTGCCTCTGTTCGCCTCTCAAACGGGACATAGACCCGAGTTCGTTCTACAGGCATCAAACCGCGAACAACGGACGAACGTGCCGAAAGGGTGGTCAATTCTCCATCCGATTGTTCCGGTCGCAGCAAGACCGGTACGTCGGCCGAATCGAATTTATACCAGGAACTGGTGGCGCAGTCGACAAATCCGACGTCGGGGCCCAGTTTTTCCTGGATATCCGCCACGAATTTCTCGTCTCTCGGCCCGGGAATCTCCGCCGTTTCGAAAACGGCTCGATGGTGTTTCCGACTCATCAAGATTCCGCCGTGCTCACCCCCCTTCCCCTCGCTAATCATGCCTAGTACCCGCCAGTCGTCCCATTTTACATATTCCTCAATGTATTCCTTCGACGTCGGAGGCGGAAACGCACGCTGGTTCGACAGATTACTCTCCCTCTGGTTTTCGCTCAAGAGAAGTCTGACCGCCTCCACCGAATGCTGGTCGAACGCCCGGCGCGTGTGCTGGAAATACACCTGCGTGAACATCATGTACCGGGCAATAATCAGCGCTTCGGCCGCATGTTCCCCTCCTTCCTCCACCGCCAACACGGGCGACGAGGTATCCGGATCGATTGCCACCGTGAGCGTTGCAATCAACCGGTGCAAATCGTAATGGCCGTACGCGACGCCCGTATGATGCGAATCCCGCAGCAGATAATCCGCGCGGTCGGCATCCAATTGACTGGACACCAAATCGCACCAGACAAGGGACCGTTCCAGGTTTGTGTCTCCGTTAAGGAAATCCGCGATGTCTTGTGCCTTGATATGGTAATTCTGGTTCGATGGATGATCTTCGATCACATCCCGCATCAGAAATGCCACCGCCGCCGCGGAGTAGTTCTCGTGTTTGTAGGCCTTTCCAGACGGATCCTTGTCCATAAGACCCTCCGCCGCATGAGAAAACGGCGCGTGTCCCACGTCGTGCAGCAGGCAGGATAGCCTAACCAGGACGCGGTCACGATCCAGCCCGAAGTCATTGAATCCTAGTTCCGACTTCAGGAAATCGCTCCGTTTCTCGCAAATGCGGTCAAACATCCGCGTAGCCACGTGCATCACGCCTAATGAATGCTCGAAACGCGTATGCATCGCCCCCGGATACACCATATCCGTCAGACTCAGTTGCCGGATTCGTCGCAGACGCTGAAACACCGGGTGATTGATAATATCCCGTTCCCATTCGTTCAGACTCACAAAACCGTGAATCGGATCCCGAACCTCGTAGATGCGTCCCATCAATTCCTCCCCCTTTGGGTAGTCCTTAACTCAGATATTCTTTGCCTTTGCACAATAAACGTCTAGCAGTCATCCCGCCTCCCTCCCAAAACTCCGAAATCTCCAACACCCATTTACGCTCCAAACCCTGCAAGGCCTGCAAACAGCCAACAACGCTTGACACTCTCTAAAACTCCGAAATATCCAACACCTTCAAACTCTCAATCCCCCGGTCGTCCACAATCTTCACCGCCACCCGCCGGTGCAGCTCCGGAACGAACGGCAGCGACTCCACCCCCCCGGTACGCCTCGATCCGCTCTTCATCAATCTCCACCCTGAGATTCTTTGCCAACCGTGCCCAACCGTCCTTCGCTCCCGCCATCGGGAAGAACACTTGCCGCGGGTACAAGCTCCGCCCGTCGTAATCCGTATCCAGCATTCAGACGGCGATCTGGTCGCTCCCTCCCGACTCGATCAGCCCCGTCTTCGTATTGTAATAGTCGAATCCCTCGACCCGCACCCGTAACAGTCGTGCAGCACTCAGTCGGCCATTCGCACCGATTCCTGAACAAGACTACGTCATGGAACTCAGAAATCCAAGAGCCCCTTGCTTTTCTTCAAACTCTCCCGTTACCCGATCACCATTGCTATAACGGACAATGATTTCATAACGCACAAAACACGACGCCGATGTATTCTCATCGTACGCTTGCACCAACTGCACTGCCTCCTCGACTGTTGAGACATCAAACTTATCCCCATGCAACGTCAAAACATGCACTCGTTCAATACTACGATTCAACGATAACGAAAGCGAATCCAGAAACTCGCCCAACTCACGCTCATGTAATGAGAGGAGCTTTTTCCTTATTCGTTTCCTTTGCCTTTCCGTTAACGATTCATATGCGGAGACCTTCTTCTGAATTTCAGCATCTGGGGTATCCTCACCGAACTCAGCATCGATTCCAACGCATGCAAACGCCGAAATGATACTCTCGTAGGGGAAGTACAGAATCTTGAATCCATGCGATCTCAACTGTCGCAGAGAACCGTCCGTGAAGACGCCAGCAAGTACGACGCCAAGGAATGGGTGGTAATCCGAATACGTCTGAGCCAGCGGCACAATCGCCGATTGCATTTCCTGTACCTTGTTGCGAGAGTGCTTTGTGTACCTTCGCCATGCGCTTTCAATGAACGCCTTCGGAATGCCCATCCGATTCTCGTTTCCTTCTGCTTCGAGAACGTAGTCAAGATCGTGATTGTTCCCCTTATTGTCTTTCCAGCACACCTTCTTTCTGTTGTCTCGCGCCGCCCGGGCGTGCTTAAAATCCAGATATAGCCCATGCTTTGTGCTGACGTCCTTCAGCGGGCCGTAAATCATTGTCTCAAGCATATCGCCGATGATCTGTCCGAATTTGTGAGATGGGGATTGCGCCATTGCTGCTCTACGTCCTATTATCCCTCCACCCACAATCTGCCTTCTACGAGAGGCACGCGGTGTTTGCGATTCTTCCATTTCGTGTTTCGATCACGAAGTTTCTCGAAGCGTGCTGTTCTGAAGCCCGCGGCCATCGCAAGACGTTCCATCCAATCCATGACTGGCACGTATACTCCGTAGGGGGCGGAATCGCCTATCACGAAACATACAGTGGATGGACTATCGCAAACTCGACGTAGCGATTTCCACACATTGGCGATATCGCGAAAATAACACGCCACCATTAGGTGGTACGTCTTCTTTCCACCCTTTGTGAGCCGTACCTCGGCGAGTTCTTTGCATACGTCAGCGATTTCTTCGCGAATTGCCTCTAGTTCCGTCGTCCCCAATATTCCATGTAAGTCAACAGCCTTCTCTGGCACGTGTTGCGAACACGATACAATCAAATGACGGCGAACTGCCGAATGAAGGTCGCTCCAACCCTCAATCTCCCCCATGAAGGTCATTTCTAGCCGCGTAGCGTCTGCATAATCATAGTTATTGGGGTATGGGGGAGAGGTGATCACAAGATTGGCGAACCCCGAAGCTACTCCGTCACATGTCCTCGCATCGCTCTCCAGCAAATGTGCCGCAGTGTCCGGCACTTCCTGTGACGAACGCATGTCGGAGTACACGATCTCAATCTGCTCTTCGAAGGCATCGAACGGCCACCTCGCTCCACGTTTTTTCTTGTTCGGCAACACATATTGCCAATTTGCGGTCCCGACATGCGAACACTTCCGGAGAATTCCCAAAAGGGTAAGCCATGTCAATTCGGAAGCGGCACTCGCATCCTTCGCCTTTTCGTAGGCGGTTCGAATCCGATCTAAATCTCGCAGTGCATCGTCCGAGTAGCACTTATGAATCAGCTTTCCGTAAGACCCACTGCGATCTCCCGTCATTGACCTCCCCTGCTCCAACACGGCTAAAGCAAAGTCGTGATAAGCCTCTGGATCGCTACGCCGTGCGAGTTTGGCTTTCGCCACTCTCGCAATGAAAGGATGGCTCTCTACTCCGTAGCTAGCGACACCCATATCTTGTGCGGCTAGCAGAGTGGTTCCAGAGCCGGCAAAGGGATCAAGGACTTTGGTATATGGGTTCTTGGCAATCGTCTCGGCAATCAGTGACTTCGCCCATTCTGCAGAGAAGCCCGCACTGTACCTGAACCAACGATGGACTGGGAGTTTCATATTATCAACGAATGTGGTCGTATTCCGTAACGGTTTCTTGGATCGTTCCACGGGGAACAGGTAAAGCTGCTCTGTTTGAACCACGAGTATTCGCCTCTATATATTGTCCACTTCGTGATAATGCTCAACCAGCCACCAGAGGCTGGCAACCGGGGTTAGTGTATCAGACCAGCCGCACCTTCAACACCCCTGTTCTCATGCAACTCCCACGTATCCCGGAAAGCTCTGATTTGTTCGGGTTCTGCTGTTAGGTCTTCGTCCTTGTCCTTGACGTCGCGATAATTCACGAACGGCTGCAAATTCGACTTGTACGTGATCCCGTACGGCGGGTCGAAGCACACCATCTGAACCTTCCCCGCCATTCCCTCCTTCTCCAACAGCGAGTTCATCACCAAAAGGCTGTCCCCCGCGATCAGCCGATTGCTCCACCCGTGCGCATGCTTGTAGAACTCCACCGCCTCTCGCAGCGGCGGATTCTCCTCCTGCTTATCAAACAGCGACAACTGCTGTGGAAACTGCTCCGCCGGCTCCGAACCCGCCCCCTTCTCAACCGACTCGATAATCGTCCGCGGGTCAATCCGTTCGTGAACGTGCAAAGAAACCGTCGGAACCTCGAACGACGTATGCTCCTTCTTCCCGGCCCACTGCAACCGCGGGTCCAAATGCGGATCGTACGCATACACCTTCCGCGTCCCCCCGTCCGGGTCCGTATCCGGCGTCACCAACCCCACCGGCGGGTTATTTGCCCGTTTCTTGTTCATGTGCTCGTAGCTCTCGATTGAGCGAGTCTCCTTAGAATTCTCCCCTTTTTTCGCCACCTTCCCAGACCCCGGTTTTTTCCCGGCCGTCCTCTTCGGGGCCGCCTTCTTCGCCACCTTCTTCCTTGCCATACGTGTCCCTTCGCATCATCTTCCATCGCGTCACCAACCAACCCCCCATGTATAGCAGCCAAGCCCAACCCCCACAACCCCACCCCCATGGTCACCCCCCCTTATGCACCATGTCTCTCCATACCCACCGACCACTACCCACTGACCACTGACCACTACCCACTGACCAACCCCCGCGGCCGGCTACTTCCGATCCTCGGCTTCAGGCGTATTCCGGCCGCGCATTGGCTCCGGATCGCGCGACCTCTTCAGGAGTTCGAGCAGTCCCTGGTGCCGCCGGTTGCCCGGATCGCGGCGCAGGAGTTCCTCGGCACAGGTGATCGCTTCGGCCCACTGTTCCTCCTGGGCATACAGCGTAGCCAGCGCCTCCAGGAAGTCGGACGAGGGTTGGAGATTGTAGGCCGCGCGGAGGGCGCGCTCCGCTTCGACCGGTTTTTCCAATCGCATCAGCGTCAGGCCCAAGTTGTAATGGATCCGCGCGTTTTCCGGCGCCAGCTCGGCGGCTTTACCGAGCAGCTCGGCCACTTCCGAGAGCCGCTCGGAGTTTTCCGCCAGAAGCAACGCGAGCGAGTACGGAATCTCCCCCATTTCCGGCGCCAGTCCCATCGCCGTCCGATAATGCCGCTCGGCGTCTTTCGCGTTGCCCCGGTGATAATGGAGCATCGCCAAATTCAAATACGCCGGTACGAACCGCGGATCGAGCCGCAGAGCGATTTCGTATTCGTCCACCGCCTCGTCCTCGCGGCCTTGATTCGCGTGGATGACCGCCATATTCAAATGCGCCGCCGCTTGATCGGCCGTTTCCCGCTGACCCTCCATGTATTCCTCCAATGCCGCGTCGAACGCCGCCGTCTCGTCCTTGTTGAATAGATTTCGCGGCACCACCGAGAGGACCCTCGCCGCCTCCGTCCGGACCGCGCGGACCGGGTCGTCCAACCGGTCGGTGACCCGGCGGTGAAGCATCCGGGGGTCGGTCATTTCCAACGCGCGGACCGAGGCCGCACGGATGAGCGGCTCCTTGGCGTCGAGTCCCGCGTACGCCGCCGACAACGCCTCCGGGGTCCCGTAGCGGCCCAAGAGGAGAATCGCGCTGGCGCGGATCGAGGCCGGGAGCGTTCGGCGTCGGGCAACGGCCAACAGGGCCGGTTCCCCCTCCGGCTTCCCCTCGCGGCCGGCGGCGATGGCGTGGGCGAAGTGCGGCGGACCCGGCTTCGGCGGACCGTACCACGCCTCGACCTTGGCTTGGGCCCACTCGGCCGCCGTCTTCTCGTCCATCCCCTCCGTCGCCTCGTGATGGCAGCCGGTGCAGGCATTGGGAATGCCCAGCTCCACCGTCAAGTCCGGGCGCGGCACGCGGAGGCTGTGGTCCCGCCGAGGGTCGACCACCATGTACGTCGTCTCCGGCATGTGGCACTCGACGCACAGCGTCCCCGGCTTGCTCGAGTCCGGGTGGAAGTGATGGGTCGGCGTGTCATATTGGGCCGGTACGTGGCACTGCCCGCACAGCCGGTTGTCGTCGAACTTCACCTTGAGCGAATGGGGGTTGTGGCAGTCGGTGCAGCGGACCTCCTCGTGATACATCCGGCTCTGAATGAACGACCCGTAGACATAGTCTTCTTCGAGAATCTGTCCATCCGCGTAGTAGAGATCGCCGTCGATGAGTTCGGGGAAGTAGTAGTCGAGAAACGGCTTTCCGGGCTTGCAGCCCGGATGGACGATCCGTCGTCGCGAATGGCACGGGGCGCAGTTCTCGATTTCGGTTCGCTGCGAATCGGCCTTCGTCGCGGCCACCGCCATGCCGCGTTTGCGGTCCCAGAAGGGGCTCCAGGCCTCGGCCAATTGGCAGTGCAGGCTGCACGGGCCGTGGCACGCCTCGCAACTGACGTCGATTTCCGAAAAAGTCGTATGATAGGTGTTCGTCGCGAGGTCGTAGTTCTTTCGGAGGTTGGTCGAGTGGCATTCGGCGCACATATAGTTCCAGTTCTGCAAGGGCCCCGTCCAGTGCAGTTCGTCGTCGTGCGGAATCGGCTCGTCGGGGTAAAGATGGAACCACTCCTTCTTCTGCGTGTCCCAGGCCAACGGAAGGCATTGAACGCGGCCGTCGGGGAACTCGACCATGTACTGCTGCAACGGCCGCACGCCGAAGACGTACTTCACCTCGAACGTCTCCATTTCCCCGTCACGATTGTCGGTCGTCACGAAGAACCCGCCGTTTTCGCGGAAGAATCGGGAGGTCACCTCGAAGTGGGTGTATTCCACGTCGCCGAAATCGGCCAAGACGGTCTCTTCCGTGGCTACGTCCATGGCCAGATCGTGGTCGGAACCGGTCCACTCCTCGCATTCAACCGGGTGGCATTCAACGCACCGCGACCGACCAACGTATTCGGCCGTCGCGTGTTCCGGAAGGCACTTCCACCAATCGAACGCGAAATAGAGCCCCGAAGCGGCGAAGAGCACGGCGAAAACAAGGGCGATTCGTAGAAGCAAAACCAAGGGACCGTCCGGAATTAGGGCTCAAGCTGAATTTCGAAACGGCAGCAGGCTTCTCCGTTCCTCCGCGACTCGACCGACACGACCGGAAGTCGCAACGCCAGCGCGATGATCCGGCGATGCATCTTGCAGAAATCGCCACCGCACGTCTGGATTCCCACGAAAGGACAATTCCGTTTGGATAGAACCGCCTTTCCGTTCTCGAGGAAGCAGTCCATGACGAACCCCTCCTCCCGCAAGATCGAGATGAATCGGGCAACGCGATCCTTCGGGTCCTCGTTCGGAAGCATGTCGTGGTAACGCCTCGCGAGGATCTCGCCCGTCTTCTCTTGTATCGCTTCAAGAAGATCAGCGCCGCCAACCTGCTCGATCGCCTCCCACGAAGCGGCCGCGGCGGCGCACTGGAGTTTCGGCGCCAGCGTTTCCATGGCTTCGGCCGTCGCCTCGTACACATGGAAGGGGCGGCCCCGGTTCCCGAGGCGCTGAATCGACTGCACGATGAGGCCGGAAGCGCGGAGTTCACGGAGCGGCTCGGAGATGGCCGTTCTGGTGACGCCGAGCCGCTTCGTCAAGTCCGTCATTGTCATCGGGGGGCTGCCGACGAGGAGGCGCAGTATACGAAGGGAGGCGTGATTCACGACGAACTGGTCAATTACCCTTGAAGGGATATTCGGACGACGGAAGGTTTCAGAGAAATGCGCGTTTCAAACGAGACGTGATACCATGCGCTGATTTCGGCCGATTTCGCGTCCCCACATCACTCCCATTTTAACCACGGTCTACCCCGAGGGAAACGCAAGAAAGAAAAAAGCACGAGACGAACCGTAGGCGAGTCGGCTCGCCTCGTGCTGGCTGCAGGGATCATACTCTGAATCGCAACCCTCTCACACGTAACAAGAAACCACGCAGAATACTGGATGCATCTCAAAAAGGCGGGTCGGAAATTTCCGATCCGCCCAATCTGCAGGTCCAACCTCGGGCAAGAGAGGGGTCAGCCCGAGCGTCAAACCGATGGCAAAACGAGGAGGTGCGTTCAACGTGTTTCGATTTGCGACTTTGTCGTGTGCATGGTGCTGGTTGTCTCTGAGGGAAGTATTAGGACGTAGGGGGTCCGCGGGAAAGGGGAGATCGGAATTTTGACGCATAATCCTGTTTTAATTTGTAAACCAATGAATAGCAATGAGTTAGGAATGCGTTCCATTATACTGTTCGGACTCCGGGTGTGGACACCTAGCCCGACGTCGCCGCGGGCGTCGAAAATGGTCGATCGGCTAGAGGGGTTCCGGAGTGTCGCGATTCTAGACAGAACCTATACTTTCACGGCATCCCTATTCCACTTTCTTGAATCGCAGCGGAGCATCAAAGAGAATCACAAGAAAATTGCGGGAAACATCCGCAGGACACACGAAGCGAGCGGGGCGTCGCGGGTTCCGGCGACCAGTTCGGCGGCTGGTACTTTGACGCAAGAATAGATAAAATACAACGGTCCCTCACGGATTCCACAACCGGCAATGTCTACCGGGAATCCTTCGCCCCTCCTTTTTGGGGGGTTTGAAAGTCCCTCTGAACCACCTCTGACCGAGATGAACGATGCAAAAGTCGCTTGACCAGAAAATCGCGAGAATCCTGGCCGATCCATCCTGCAATGATTTCATCATTGCCGACGCCAAGGACGCCGACATGGCGTTCGGGCTTTCAGCCCCCGGTCAAAGTCCCGAGCATTACGCGAACGAGGCCAAGTTCCGCACTCTCGACGAGTACCGGCGACTAATGCGGGAAATCGTCGAGCAAGGGCTGATCGACATCATGCTCATGAGCGCCAGTTCGAACGAGGTTTTGACGATTCAGGAGCGGCTCTTCGACAACAGCCATATCACCCCGGCCGTCCGTGCCAACGACACCACGGATATCTGGCTCGCCTCCGGTACCGGCCGGTATGGAGCGCAGTCCTCTCAGCCGTTTCGGACCGCGACGATCGACCACATCATGTGCGGCAAGGCGGAGTGCGCCCCCTCGGAGCGAAAACTCGGTGCCGATCTGGGTCTCTACTCCATTACCTACAATAACGACGTCCACTTGGACCGCCCCGCGCTATTGGCTTACAACGAGTTCCGTCTGGAAGCCGAAAAGAAGGGATTCCGCCATTTTCTTGAAGTCTTTGCCCCAAACAATTGTCATGGGTTTGAGCCGAAGGACGTGGCACGATTCATCAACGACAACATCGTCCGGACCCTCGCCGGCGTGACCAGCCGGGGCCGGCCCGTCTTTCTCAAGATTCCCTATTTCGGTCCGGAACCGATGGAAATGCTCGCTGCGTACGACCGCTCGCTGGTAGTGGGGATTCTCGGCGGATCGAGCGGCACGACGTTTGACGCATTCAACCTGATTTATCAGGCAAAGAAACACGGCGCCCGGGTGGCTCTGTTCGGCCGGAAGATCAATAATTCGGAGCATCAACTGAGTTTCGTAAAATACCTCCGAGCGGTAGCGGACGGCGACATTGCCCCGGCCGAGGCGGTCCGCGCTTATCACGGCGATCTCCAGTCGCTGGGAATCACCCCCTACCGTTCATTGGAGGACGATGTCCGCGAGACGACGCAGACCGCCAGCTACGGCGGTTCTACGACGACCACCGGCGGCGGAAACGGTCAGACGCGACAACCCTCGGGCTGGGGCGGCGGAAAGGACAGACCCGCCGCAACGACCTCCGTCATCACCGTCAACGACGCCACCCCCGACTTTTCCCAGATGACGCCTGCCGAGAAAGCCCAGTGGAATTTGGCCCGGTGGAAGCGGATTCTGGACTGACAAGTCTGACGGCAAGCGCGGAGGCGGTCGTCGAACATTACCAGTCCCGGCCGACGATGTAACGGCGATCCCCTCGGCCATCGACGTGACGGAGCCGTCCCCCCCCCTTGTTCGGGAGTGTTTCGACGCCGGATGCGCGATCGCAAGGGAGGATTGCTTCGAACGCATCCTGAGAATAGGATGGTGTGGAGTCGGTTCCGTCAGGGCCCGAGGGACTTGTCCGGCAATTTTCTCCTTTTTTTCGCATAATCCGTGATTTCCGTGGACAAACAACGGCGTAGACGGACGATCTTGGGAACGCTTGCGGCGTTGGCGTTGATGCAGGCGAGCGCCAACTCGCAGGGTGTCGTGGGTGGGGCGACCTGGGAGGCGACCGCGACGGCCGTTCCCTCGCGGTACTATCAGTTCAAGAGTGACTTGGAGAAGGCGGATGCCGAGCATTTGGCCGGTCACATGGACGCGGTGTTCGCGTCGTACATGGCAATCTTTTCGAAACTCCCCGTTCGAGCGAAACAGCCGGCGCGGTTGAACCTTTATCTCTTCGCCGATCAGAAGACGTATAACGCCTTTCTGGGCGCAAAATTCGGCCATGACGGCGAGGGCTCATGGGGCAAATGCATCCGGTGGGGCCAGAGCTACTGGCTTGTCGGCTGGAAAGGCGATCATTCGCTCGAGGAGATGCAGGCACTCTTGCAGCATGAAGGATTTCACCAAGTGGCGGGGCAAATCTTCCCCGATTTGCCCTTATGGGCGAACGAGGGGCTGGCCGAGTTGTTCGAGCGCGGGGTCGTGGTGGGGGGACTGCTCGCTTTGGGCGAGATCAGTAGCGGCGATTACCGGCGGCTGCATGCCGCCATCGAGCAGGATTCCCTGATCCCTTTCGATCGCTTTTTCTCCATGAGTGACAATGAGTGGGCGGCCCATGTCCGTTCCGGCCACGCGCGGCTGAACTACTTGCAGGCGTGGAGTCTCGTCCATTTCCTCCTGTACGCGCAGAATGGCAAGTACGAACAGGGCTTCATGCGGTTCCTCGTGCAGCTCAATCGGGATATTGGCTGGCAACAGGCGTTCGTCGCCGCGTTCGGCATGCCCGACTTCCGCACGATGGAGCGGGAGTGGCTGGCTTACATCAAGGAGGAAATCCCCACCGATTACCGCGAAACGGTCCGTCGCCTCGATTTTTTGGCGGCCGGAACGGCGAAGCTGGCGGACGAAAAGGTTTTTCCCACCTCCGTGGAGGAACTGCGCGAGGCTCTCCGGAAGGCGAAGTTCGAGCACTCAAGCGCTCTCTACGGCGAGAAACGGACATTTTCCGCCTCCGATATCGAAGCATTCACGGTCCCCGGTGCGACGGAAGACCCTTCGCGGCGGTTCGTGCTGGCGGATCGGCGGAACCGGCCGATGACGGGCTCGAAAGGACGTCTCAGTGGGCCGCCGAAGATACTCGCCGTCGGCAAGATGCCCAAGAGCTTCACGGCAACTCTCACCAAGAGGGGCCGCGAGTATGCCTATGCCTTGGCGGCGGGAGACCCGATCCGCGTCGAAGCCTCCGAGATTTCTGCGGCCCCTCCGAAGTCGGAAGGAACCGAGGGGACGGAGCCTTTTGAATTGGACAATCGGCCCAAGGTGGCCTCGCAGGCGGCCCCGATCGAAGACGCGACCAAGGCCCTCCGCACGTGGCGCAGCGCGGACGGCCGGTTCTCGGTGGAAGCGAGGCTGACGGGCGTCCTCGGCGGCGCGGCCTATCTGAAGAAGGCGGACGGAACGACGATCAAGGTTCCTTCGGAGAAGCTCAGCGCGGAGGATCGGGCGTTTTTGGAGGAGAGGAAGAGGTGAGAAGGGATGGGGAAGGTACAAGGGGAGAGGTGGTTGGGAGATCGACCGTTGTACGAGGGAACATGGAGATGAACCAGTTGTGCTTTGCACGCGTGTTTGGATGGGTTTTCGCTGCCCTTGTGTGCGGCATTTTATTGCCGGCAGCGCTGGGGGCGGAGACGTATGAGAAGTCGACGCACATGGTTCCGATGCGCGACGGAGTGCGGCTGGCGACGGACGTCTTCGTCCCGAAAGCGGACGAAGCGAAGGCGTTTCCCGTCGTCTTGGCCCGGACCCCTTACAACAAGAATGGCAGCGGGAAGGGCCTGGCCGATATGGTCCGCGACAAGGGGTATGCCGTTGTCGTTCAGGACATGCGAGGCCGGTTCGCCTCCGAAGGAGACGACCACGTCGTCTTCCATAACGACGGGTGGGCGAAACACCGCGACGGGGAGGACACGTTCCACTGGCTCGCGCAGCAGCCCTGGTGCAACGGGAACGTGGGAACCTGGGGCGGTTCGGCCCTGGGGATCGTGCAGAACATGCAGGCCCCGGTTGCGCCGGACTCGCTCAAGGCCCAGTGTGTCATCGTCGCCTCGTCCGACTTGTATCAGCAGACGATCTACCAGGGAGGCGCGTTCCGCAAATCGCTCGTCGAAGGGTGGCTCAAACTTGCCGGCTTCAGCCCGGCGAACTTGGAACGGATGCTGGAGCATCCGGGCTATGACGACTTCTGGGCGGAGACGAACGCGGAGCCGATGGCGCCGAAGGTCCGCGCGCCGGCCATCTACCACGGAGGGTGGTACGACATCCACGCCCAGGGGACGATCAACTCCTTCGTCACCATTCACAACCAGGGTGGTGGAAACGCCAAGGGGAACTGCCGCCTCATTATGGGCGCCTGGGCGCACGGACCGCTTTCCGGACTGAAATACCCGGCGAACGAAAAGCCGCCGAAAGAGGCCGACCCGGTCCGGTTTTTCGACTACTGGGTCCGGGGAATCGACAACGGCGTGAAGGACGACAAACCGGTTCACTACTACGTGATGGGCGATCCGGAGACGGAAGGGGCGCCCGGGAACTTCTGGCGAACCGCCGATAACTGGCCGCCGCCGGCCGAGGCGGCCAATTACTATCTCCACGCGGACGGCACCCTCTCGGCGGAGCCGCCCCAGGGAGACGAAAAACGCACTTTCAAGTACGATCCGGCCGATCCGGTGCCGACCGTCGGCGGACAGAACCTGCTTTTGCCAAAGGGCCCCATGGATCAGCGGTCCGTCGAGTCGCGCGGCGACGTCCTCGTCTTCTCGACCGAGCCGCTGGAGAAGCCGATCGAGGTGACGGGGCGGATTCTCGCCAGGCTCTACGTCGAATCGGACCGGCCGGATACCGACTTCACGGTGAAACTGACCGACGTCTACCCCGACGGCCGCTCGATGCTCGTCACCGACGGTATCTTGCGCTGCCGCTACCGCGAATCGTTCGAGAGAGAAACCCCGATGAAACCGGGGAAGGTCTACGAGATTACGGTCGATCTTTGGAGCACCTCGCTGATCTTCAACCAGGGTCACCGGATCCGAATCGCCGTCAGCTCCTCGAACCACCCCCGGTTCGACGCGAACCCCAACACCGGAAAACGGAGCCACTTCAGCGAGACCAAGGAGGTGGCGACGAATACCGTGTGGATGTCGAAAGAACGCCCTTCCCATGTCGTTTTGCCGGTCTACGCGAGGGAAGGCGATCGAGACGCCGAGAAACCGTGAAGACGGCGATCGTCTTGCACGGGAACGGACGGAAACGTCCATAACCATTTGCGCGGAGCCCTCATGCGATATCCGATCAGCTTGGCTTTTTTCCTCGTCGTTTCTTTGTCCGCGACTCTTGTCGCCTACGAGAGGGACTTCTACGACTATGCCGTGTCGCGACGCCGGGACCTTCGTCTAAGTACCTACATGACGGCCCACACGGTCGCCGCGCTCCTTGCGAACGACCCCGACGGTGTGAAGTGCGCGGCGGTACTACGGAAGAACGGCGTCACCAAAGTCTGTCTGGAGGTCTATCGCGGCGGGCTCGTCGTCGACAAAGAGACGCTCGTTCGCGTCCGCGATGCTCTGCGGACGCACGGTTTCGAAGTGGTCGGCGGCATCGCCACGGTGCCGGGGGGCGATTTCGGCGTGCGTCAGGAAGGGCCGCTCGGCTGGTTCAACTGGCAGAACGCCAAGACGCAAGAAGACTTGAAGGCGGTCGTGCGCATGGCGGCCGAAGTTTTCGATGAATTCATCGTCGACGATTTCCTTTGCACCGGCGACGTCAGCGAGGAGTCGAAGCAGGCCAAGGGAGACCGGACGTGGTCGGATTACCGGCGCGACTTGCTCGTGCGGCTTTCGAAGGAGGTCTTCATCGATCCGGCGAAGGCGGTGAACCCGGATATCACCATGGTCATCAAGTACCCGCAGTGGTACGACCGGTTCCACGAATTCGGCTACGATGTCGCGCGGCAGCCGGCGATGTTCGACCGGGTTTGGGTCGGAACGGAAACCCGCGGGAGTCGGACCCGGCGATTCGGTTTCGTTCAGCCTTACGAGGGTTTCGTGAACTACCGATGGATCGCCGGGTTGTCCCACGGCAAGATCGGCGGAGCGTGGTTCGACCACGGCGACTGCGAGCCGCATGACTTCCTGGAGCAGGCCTATCAAACGGTCCTCGCCGGGGCCCCGGAGATCATCCTCTTCAACTTCGCCAACCTCGCCGCCGGGCACGGCGGACACGAGTTGCTCCGCGAGGAGTTTTCGAAACTGGCCGACCTGGCCGAGACGGTGAGACGGAACCCGGTCTCTGGCGTCTCGGGTTACAAACCGCCGAATAGTGACGCCGGCGGCGACCTCTATGTCATGGATTTCATCGGAATGCTCGGCGTCCCGTTGGTACCGACGGCCGAGTTCGACGCCGCCGCCGGGTCGATCTTCCTTCCCACGCAGGCCGCCGCCGATGACGAAATCCTGGCGAAAGTGCGTCAAGCGGTCGAGAACGGGGCGACCCTCGTCATGACCGCGGGGTTCCTGCATGACGTCTCGGGGGGAGAAGAACTGGCACGGATGGCGGGAATACGATGGCCGTTCGATAAGATGCCGATGAAGGCATCGCGCGTCCTGGACGGGAACGAATCCGTCGCCGTGGAATACGGGCTTGATCTCGAGTCGCCGCTCGTTCCAAGCGGAGCGGAGGTCCTGCTCACCGCGTTGATCGAGGAACGCGAGGTTCCCTATCTGACCCGCCGCCGCCTTGCGGGGGCCACTCTCCACGTCCTCAATATCCACACCTATTCCCAGGCTGATTTCGACGCCGTCAACGAGGTGCTCCTCGCTCCGCGACCGCTCGGGATTCTGGAGGTTCCCCGCTCGTGGGCGAACGCGCTGCGAAATGCTTTCAACGATCCGCTCGATATTCCCCGGCTCGATGCGCCGCCTCGGGTCACGTTCCATCCGTTGGGGCGCCACGAACTCGTTCTCTACAATTTCAATAACGAAGACGTCCCGGTCCGGATTGCCCGGGGGTTCGCGGAGGGAAATCGCCGCGTTGCCGAGGGATCGTCGCCGGTCGGCGAGATGATCTCGGAGATGACGATTCCGGCGCGAAGCCACCTGTGGTTCGTCCCGGGGAAAGACACGGCCGGCGCTTTCGGCCATTAAGGAGCCTCACCATGATTACCCGTCGCCGATTCCTCCAGACCGCCGCTTCGGCGCTGGCGGCCGGTTCGTTTCGGCCGTCCGCCTCCCTCGCGGCGGACGCGGTCGCGATTCCCATCATCGATACGCACCAACACCTGTGGGACCTGAAGAGAACGCCGCTTTCATGGGTGAAATCGTCCGAGCTACTCAATAAGAACTACCTCACGCCGGAATACCGCAAAGCGACCCGAGGTCTGGATGTCGTAAAAGCCGTATACATGGAAGTTGCGGTGCCGGCGCGATACCGCGGGGTCAAGGCCGATTGGGTCGTCGAGCTGTGCCGCTCCGCCGACAATCCGACCGTCGCCGGCGTCATCGCCGGCAGTCCGGCGGACGGTGCGTTCGAGGAGTACATCACGCCCTATGCCGAATCGGGGGTGATCCGCGGCGTGCGCGAAATACTCAGCGAACAAGACGGCAAGGACGGCGCGTGGCGAAGCGGGGCGTTTCTCCGAGGGATTCGTCTCTTGGGCGGGCTTGGCATGAGTTTCGATCTCTGCCAGCCGCACGCATGGTTGCCGGAGGCGATTCGACTGGCCGACGCCCGCCCCGAAACCCGATTCATTTTGGATCATTGCGGGAATCCCGTCATCGGTTGGTCCGCCGAGGAGCGGCGGCCGTGGGAGCGGAATATCGCGACGATCGCGAAACTTGAAAACGTCGTGTGCAAAATCTCCGGGATCGTCGCGCAGGTCACTCCCGGCTGGAAATCGGAAATCCTGGCCCCCTACGTCAACCACTGCATCGACTCCTTCGGCCCGGATCGGGTGATGTTCGCGGGCGACTGGCCGGTGTGCCTCCGCGGGGCCTCGTACGGAGCCTGGGTGGAGGCGCTGCGAACCATCGTCGCCCGGCGGACCGCCGAGGACCGCCGCAAGCTATTCCACGACAACGCGGTCGCGTTCTACCGAATCTGACCGAGGCGCCGCGCCCGCCGCGGGGCGACTCAGCGCGCCGTCGCTTTTCCGCCGCCGAAGGTACGCCGGATTTCCGTCTTGCAGCGGGCGAAGCACTCCGAAAGTCGCGAAAGGAGCGATTCGAGATTCGCCAGGTCTTTCGCGTCACCGGCGGCTTCGATTTCTTTCGCCGTCGCGGAGAATTGAACCGCGCCGACCTCGCCGGCGGCTCCCTTGAGCTTGTGCCCATGTCGGCGGACGCCTTCGGCATCGTCATCGCGCAGGGCCCGTTCGATCGCGTCGATCTCGGTCACCGCGTCCTCGAGAAACGTTTCGAGGATCAACGAGATCGTCTCCTCGTCGTCTCCCAGACGACTGCGCAACCAGGCGGGGTCGAAGTCCGGCCCGGCAGCGGCCCGGGCGACCGCCGTGCGTGCCGGTTCATGTCCTGATTCTTCCGACATCTTCTTCTCCTCTCTTGGATACCACCGGCCGATCGTCTCGAATAAATCAAGCGGACGGACCGGTTTCGTCACGTAATCATCCATTCCGGCCTCGATACACGTTTCGCGGTCGCCGACCATCGCGTGCGCCGTCATGGCGATGATGGGAATCGAAGGATCCAACACTCTCGACCCCGGATCGCGAATGCGGCGAGTCGCTTCCAGACCATCCATATCCGGCATTTGCACGTCCATCAACACAAGATCGTAAGGAACGTTCCGGAGGGCCTCGATCGCTTCGAATCCGTTCGCCGCGACGTCGACGCGAACCCCGCCCTTCTTCAAGATGCCGACAATCACCATCTGGTTGGTCGGGTTGTCCTCGGCGAGGAGAACGCGGGCCGCCGCGAGCCGTTCATCGACGGCGGCGCGTCCGATCAACGATTGTCTCTGCGGCGCCGAAGCGCCGGCCGGCCTGACTCCCGCGACCGCCGCGAGAGTGTCGAAGAACCGGGACTGCTTCACCGGCTTCGTAAGATACGCGGCGAAGAACGACTCCGACGTGTTTGCGCGCTCTCCCCGATGGCCGACGGAGGTCATCATGATCAGCCTGATCCGTTGGAGCAACGGATCGGACTTGATGCGCCGCCCCAGCGTTTCACCGTCCATGCCGGGCATCTGGTAATCGAGGACGGCGACGTCGTAGGGCCGTCCCTCGCGTGCCGCCTCGGCCAGCGCGGCCAGTGCCGAAGGACCGTCAGCCACCGCGGAATGGGTAATCCCCCAAGACTCCAATTGCTTGTGCAGGACGAAGCGGTTGGACTCGTTGTCGTCGACCACCAAGACGCGCGTCCCGGCCAAGTCGGCCGGAAGCGGCGGTGGGGCTTGGACCGTCGGGGATTGCTTTTCGAACGGGAGGCGGAACCAGAAGGTCGAGCCCTTGCCCACCGCGCTCTCGGCGCCGATTTCTCCCCCCATCATCGTGACCAGTTGTTTCGAGATGCTCAGGCCCAGCCCCGTTCCGCCGAACCGGCGAGAGGTGGACGCGTCGGCCTGCGTAAAGGCGCCGAACAGCGCGTCCAGACGGTCCGCCGGAATTCCGATTCCGGTGTCCGTGATCTCAAAACGCAAAAGCACGCCCTCTTCCTCTTCTTTCTCGCAAACAATGGAAATTCGGATTTCGCCCCGTTCAGTGAATTTCACCGCGTTCCCCACGAGATTGACCAGTATCTGCCGCAAGCGGCCCGGGTCGCCGCGGAGCAGGCCGGGAACTCGGGGATCCAATCGCGAAACATACTCCAACCCCTTCCCTTGGGCGCGCGGGGCCAGCAGATCGTTCGTTTCGTCGAGCGTGGAACGCGGATCGAAATCGAGGATTTCCAGATCGAGTTTCCCGGCCTCGATTTTTGAGAAATCAAGGATATCGTTGATAATCGTCAGAAGCGCCTCGGCGCTGGCGGAAATCCGCTCGGCGTACTCGCGCTGCTCTTCGGTCATCTCCGTTTCCAAAAGCAGACCGGTCATGCCGATCACCCCGTTCATGGGGGTACGGATTTCGTGGCTCATGTTCGCCAGAAAATCGGACTTCGCTCGGGCCGCCGCCTCGGCCTGTTCCCGGGCGCGGACCAGTTCCGTGACGTCGATGAACGACTCGATTCGTTGGAGGATATTCCCGTCGCCGCCACGGACGATATCGGCGTTCTTGAGGATCGTCAGGTGCCGTCCGTCCTTGGCGCGAATGACGCTCTCGGCGCGGAAGACCGGGCCGGTGCAGTCCGAATCGAAGAGCCCTTTTCCTTTCAAACAGGGACGGCATTGCAGAAAACCGCACTTGCGCCCCACCGCCTCTTCCGGAGAGTATCCGGTGAGCCCGCAGAATTCACGATTGACCGAGGTGACGATATTATCGGTGTCCGTCGTAAAGACGGCCGTCGCGGCCAAATCGAGTACCCGTTGAAGGTGGTTCCGGGTCCGCCGCAGCTCCTCCTCGCTTCGCTTCCGGTCGGTAATATCCTCGATCGTCCAAACGGCCCCCTTGGAAAGATCGGGAGGCGCGATCGCTCTCCCGTTGAACAGGCACCAAATCGCATGCCCGTCCCGGTGCCGCAGCGGGTACTCGACGTGGACGAAATCGGTCTCCGCCAACCGCCAGTAGTATTTCTCGCCGAACTCTTCGTAGTTCTCTTCCGAAAGGTGGAGTTTCCGGGGACTCTCGCCGATGAGATCCTCCGGACTGTAGCCCAACATCTGGGCCATCCGTCGGTTCACCTGCGTGATGACGCGGTTTTCGAGGAGCATGATTCCGACGAGGCTGACGTCGAAAATCGTCTGTTGCCGGACGAGGGCGTCGCGCAGCGCTTCCTCCGTCTTCTTTCGTGCCGTCACGTCGCGGACGATCCCGATGGCATGCCACCGTCCTTCGCGTTCGACGCCGGAGAGAGATATCTCCACCGGGAATTCGCGGCCGCTTCGGTGCAGCGCGGTCAATTCGAGGGTCCGTCCGACCGCCACCCCCCGGCCGCTTCTGCGGAACTCCTCGACTCCCCCGCGGTACGCGGCGTGATACTTGATCGGGGCGAGCAGATCATGCAGGTCCCTCCCCGTCGCCTCCGATTCGGTCCAACCGAACATCCGCTCGGCCGCGGTGTTCCACTCCGTGATCGTCCCCTCGGGCTCCATGCAGATGATCGCGTCCTGTGCGGCCCCCATCATCGTCCGGACGAATTGCTCCCCCTCGCGAAGTTCCTTTTCAAAACGCTCCTGTTGGCGGATGTCGACGAAACAATCCAGAAGACAATGGCGATCGCCGATCCTCACCCTTTGGACGGTCTTCGTTACCGGGATGCGCGTCCCGTTGGCCGAGATGATCGTACTCCGGCCGTTCAAGCACCCTTCCTTTCCGGCAAGCAGGGGGCACGACGACGAAGAGTCCTCGCACAACAATGGTTTACACGGGCGGCCGATCAGTTCCTTTACCGGAAGGCCGATCAAGTCGGCAGCCTTCCGGTTCGCGTCGAGGATCGTCAGGCTGTTTGCGTCCACGGTGACGACGCCGGTGTGAATACTCTCCAAGATCAGCCGGGCACGTTCCCGCGCCTCGCGTTCGCGGCGCCAGGCGGCCACCAGGCGCACGGCGGTTCTCAGTCGGAATCGTAGCTCTTCCGGATCTAACGGCGGAAAAACCGCGTCATCCGGCCGGTGCGCCTCGTCTCCCTGGAACGTGTCCTCTCGGGAAGGGTCGTCCAAAATCAGAATCACGTAGACTCCGCGATGACTCAGATTGGCCTTGAGGGTTGCGCAGACCTCGAAACCGTCCGCGTCCTCCAGTCGTTGAGCCAGCAGGACGATTTCGGGCCGCCGACCGGCCGCGGCTCTCAAGCAAGCCGGCTTCGTCGATGTTTCAATCGCCTCGTATCCGGCTTCCGCGACCACCGCGGCGGCAATCTTCAGACGATCCGCGTCACCGTCGGCAATCAAGACGCGGGTTCTACTCTCGGGCATATTACTCTCTCTCGCGCGAACGTCGGGACTTCTCCCAATTGCCGTCGCGAAAAGGGCACGGGACGTCCCCGATTCACGCGGCGAATCGTCGGCTTTTTTCCTATAGGGTAATATAGGGCGCAATCCGGCACGGTCCCGTTGAAGACGGCTGCGGCGACCGGCCAAAGCCGAACCGCGACGATTGCGGCTACGGCAGCCGAGACACCCCTCGGAATCCGTAGAAAACGCGAAGCTCGGGTCACCCGACAATGAGGCTTGCCCTTTCTTTCCCCAATCCACAAGGATTCATTCGTGGCAATCGAAGCAACCCGGCGGCGAGGACGCCGGGAATTCAGTTTTAATGGGTCGTGTTATACAGCCCATAAGTTCTGTTCTCTGAAGAACGGGCGGTATATGCGGTGCAACCCGAAGCGAGCGAATGTTGCTTTGTGGTCCTGTCGGGGGGCCGTCACGCGCTGTTGTCCATCGATGAGAATCCGCTTACCGCTGGACGTCGTGCCGTCCTTCAATCGGACCGAGGGGTTTCGCCAGGCGACCTGATAACCCACCGGATACCCCTGATACAGTGAGTCGATAAACGCCCCCTTGCCCCGGGGGCTGGCCGGACACACTCCCTATCCAGGCAGCCCCGGCCCCTACCCCGGCACGCCTACCAGGTCGTAGTCCTGTGAGGCCACGATCTCGCACGGCACGATTTGCCCCGGGGTGAGTTGTCGGCCGGTGACGTAGACGACCGGGTCGATGTCGGGGGCGTCGGCGGGGGTGCGGCCGATGTAGGCGTCTTCGGCATCCAATGGGGCGTCGATGAGGACGCGATGCGTTTCGCCGACGCGGTCCTTGGCCCACCGTAGCGCGATCGTCTTCTGCGCGTCGAGAATCCGGTCGCAGCGTTCGAAGGCGATCTGCTCGGGAACCTTGCCGTCGAACTCGGCGGCCGGCGTGCCAGGCTCGTCGCAGTAGGCGAAGACGCCCAATCGCTCGAACCGAAGGCGGCGGACGAAATCGAGCATCGCCTCGAAATGGGCCTCCGTCTCGCCGGGGAAGCCGGTAATCAGAGTCGTCCGCAATACGGCCCCGTCGATCCGCTCGCGGAGGGTCGACAGGAGGTCCTCCAGAAACGCCTTCGACGCCGGCCGGCCCATCCGCGCGAGAATCTCGCTCTCGGTGTGCTGTAATGGAATATCCAAATAGGGAAGGACCTTGGCGTTGCGGTTCATCGCGTCGATGAGTGATTCCTCGACGTACCGGCCGGGAAATAGATACATCAGCCGGATCCAGTCGATGCCGCGGACGCCTTCGAGCAAGTCGAGCAGCTCCGCCAGCCGCGCCCCTTCCGGAAGATCGCGCCCATAGCCGATCGTGTCCTGGGCGACGAGAATCAGCTCGCGGACCCCTTCGTCGGCCAGTCTCTTCGCCTCGGCGACGATCTCTTGGGGCCGTTTGCTCTGTTGCGGCCCGCGGATGCCGGGGATCGTGCAATAGGCGCACCGTCGGTTGCACCCCTCGGCGATCTTCAAGTACGCGACATGCGCAAGGGTAACCCGGTAGCGGTCCGAGTCGTCCAGGACGGCGGCGCACGGACCCGGGACGATTTCCGGTACGCCATCCCCCTCGCCGAGCGAGCCCAGCACCGCGTCGATCTCCCCCCTGGCGAAAACCCCCAGGACGAAATCAACGTCCGGGTACTCCTCGTGGAGTGACGTTTGATTCAAGGAGGCGTATTGCGGAAAGCAGCCGATCACCCCGACCAGCCGCGGCTTGCCCCTCTTCTTCAGCCGGAGGACCTCCTCGATCGTCCGGCGGGCCTCCGCCCGGGCGGGGCCGATGAAGGCGCACGTGTTGACAATGACGAGGTCCGCCTTCTCGGCGTCCCGGACGAGCCGGATTCCCTTCGCGCGGACGATCCCGAGAACTTTCTCGGAATCGACCAGGTTTTTGGGACAGCCCAGGCTGATCAGGCAGCAGGTCTTTGGACGTTTCGGTTTGTGCTTCATCGAGGTGTCGTCGGCATGAGTTCAACCCGCCTGGCGGCCGTATCGCGCCAGGGGGCGGCTTGGGTGATTTCGCGTTTTTCAAGAATCGAATCCTAACCGGCCCGCTCCGCTTGTCAAGCGGCCTTTTTGTGGTATAGTGTACAGAAGTTCACTTACCTCCGGCATCAGGTGTTCCGCTCATGCTTACCACCGCTCCCGCTGCGCCGCACGGACAGTATTGCGTTACCATTCCCTTTTCTCCGGACGAGTTGGCCGCCGTTGACGAGACGGTGGAGGTCCTTCTGGCCGATGCCGGAATCGACGGCCCGCCGGTAGACGCTTTCCTCTTGGCAAAACGGCTGCGGCTTGCCGTCGGCCGCGACGATTTCCAGGAGGGCCGGGCCAGGTGTGTCCGCCTTCAGGGGCGGCGAGGTCGGGCTCCGGCGGTCGCGGCCCTTTTGCGGGAAGACCCTCGGCCGGAGCGGAATCAGTGGGCACTGGCCCATGAGATCGCCGAGCAGGCTGTCTGCCGCGTTTACGAGAGGCTCGGTATCCGCCCCGGCGAGACCCCCCCGGGCCGCCGCGAGGCGTTCGCCAACTGCATGGCCGGCCGGTTGCTGGTCCCATCGCGGTGGTTCCTCGAAGACGGCCGGGCGTCCGATTGGGACGTCTTCGCCCTGAAATCGCTCTACCCCACGGCCAGTCACGAACTGATCGCCCGGCGGATGCTCACCTGCCCGCCGACGATCGTCGTCGCCGTCCACGACCACGGCCGGCTCACCTGGCGCCAGTCGAACGCCGGCTACCTTCCACGGCTCTCCCAAGACGAGACCACGGCACGGCGGATCGCCCACGAATCGACCCTGCCTGTCACCGAAGGCTCCGCAACCTCCTGGCCCATCCACGAACCCGGCTGGAAAAGGGAAATCACCCGGACATGGCTGGCGGACGCGTTTTTCTGAGTGACACCCTCAGAGCATCTCCAGCAGCCGCGTGTGGCACTGATAGCCCGCCTATCAGGGCGGCCCGGCCACCAGAGGACACGCGAGATATGCTTCCCCCTGACTACCACGCTTAATTCCGACGATGCTGGAAACCCCTCGGCCCGCCGGCACACCGATACCACGGCCATCGGTGCCACTCGCTTTCATCTCGTGCGGTTCATCGTGACCGGAGTGGGCTTACCCCGGTCGGCGCGTTCGGCGGAGCCTCATAACGGATGGTGCTATGATGCCTGCGAGCATGAACAAAGATAAGGAGCCGTAAAACGAGGCCTTTGCCGCACGATCCGCAGGCGAAGGCGCCTTTTTTTTCTCCCGGCGCGCGGACCCGATGCCGTCGATGCTTCCGTTCGAGTCTCTTCGACCATTACCGCGGGGCCCCGTTCATGGGGAGAGCCATTCGGGCACCTGGCCATCGCCGGTCGGTTCACCCTCCAGCACCCACGCCAGATTGAATCGTGCCACTTGCATGGCCGTGTAGGCGCCGTCCGGCCCGCCTTCGAAGAGCAGATAAATCTGGCCTTCGCCGGCGGTTTCCGGGCGCCCGGCACCCAACGAGGAATAGGCGCCGTGCGGGCCATACACCAACCGCTTTACAGGCCAGGTTTCGCCACCGTCAAAACTCGCCCACACGGTCATCTTCTGCCGTGCTCCTCCGGCGGTATCGGCGTTGCTGTAGATCAGAATATCCCGCTCCTTGACGGGTAAACGCACCAAGCCGCCTTTGTTGCCATAGCCGCGGCTCACGCCGCCGCCGTCGGGCAACACCCGGCTTACTCGCAAATCTTCCCAGGTGTTTCCACCGTCGTAGCTCCACGCCTCCCGTCGCAGGACTTCCTCCGGCCGCAGTTCGCGGGCGAGAGACTTATCGAAGAAACCGCTGCCACCGCGGGAGTTATAATAGATTCGACCGTCGCGCAACTCCGCCAAGGCCGCCTCCTCCGTGGTGCCTTCCGGAAACAGCCCGCTTACTTGCCAGGTGGCTCCCCCGTCGTCACTGTAGATCGCGCAACTGTAGATCGCGTCGACTGGCTGCCTGTCCGAAGGGTGCTCCGGCGCGTGCGGCCGGAACGTCGCGGTAACCAAGAGCCTGCCCTTGTGTTCTCCGTGTCGGAGCGTGATGCCGGCTTCGCTTGCATTGGCGTGCATCGTATACCTTCCCCTGGTGCCGTAATCTCCGCCTCGTTCATCCCAGGCGACCCGTTTTTTCAGGCCCGCTTGTT
Organism: uncultured Planctomycetaceae bacterium; assembly: GCA_964520785.1. Classification (GTDB taxonomy): domain Bacteria; phylum Planctomycetota; class Planctomycetia; order Pirellulales; family Thermoguttaceae; genus CAZFQG01. Next base: position 41,294 of record CAZFQG010000020.1, read on the forward strand.
CAATCCACTTCATCACCTCATTGGGTTTGAGCGTGATCGCTTCCTCGGTCCAGGTCTTGCCATGGTCGCGGCTTCGCCACAGCCGGTCGTTGCCGTCCCACATGCGGACCGACAGGATATGGCCGGTGTTCTCGTCGACAATCATGTTGGTGTCCATGAAGCCGAAGGGCACTTCGATCACTTCTCCCCAACTGACGCCGCCGTCCTCGCTGCGGCGAAGATGCTTCGCCTGATTGCGGATCACCAATACCGTTCCGTCGACGGCTATCGCAAGGTAGGGTTCGCGAACACCGCTCGTCCCCTCAAAAACGACCTGCTTCTCAAACAGCGGCTCGCCCAGAAAGACATGCAGCGGCCCCTCCGCGGGCTTCCTCGCCGCGGTCGGCAACTCCTGCCCCGACGCCGCGGCGCCGCCCCAAAGCAACGTAAAAATAACAAGAGCCTCGATCGCTCCGTGAACCAATCTTGTGCCACACATAACGCGGTCCTCACCGTAGGGGTTTAGCGGAAATTGTCTGTCCGACGCGCTGGAAACTGACTGAACTGACCGATAACTGAGCGAAATTATAATCCCCGACCGGTAAGATTCAACTCTTCCGGCGTTCTGCGTGTCTCGATTCTAGAACTTAATGGTGAATATCCACACTTTTCCCTTACTGCTTGAGCTTAATCCGCATTTTTTTTTGAGAATCTCGCAGGATTGAAAAGATCGGCAGTTCGCGTGTTTTCTGGCAGCACTCTACCCCTTTCTTTGCCATCCGTGAGACCCCGTATTACCTCCGCGCCGATGCCTATTCCGCCGCCAGTTTCGCGAGAATTGCCCGGGTGAAGTCGGGGTTCGTGCCGCAGCAGCCGCCGATGAAGGCGGCGCCGGCGTCGACGAGGGCCGGGACGTGCGAGGCGAAGTCCTCCGGCGTTTGGGTATAGACCGTCTCTCCGCCAATGATTTGGGGCAGGCCGGCATTCGCCTTGATCCAGACCGGATTGCCGCTTGCGGCTCGCAGACGTTGGCAGATTTTGATGAAGCCGGTGATCCCTTGCCCGCAGTTGGAACCGACGACGTCGGCGCCGGCTTCGAGGGCCGCTTCGGCGACCTGCTCGGGCGTGGTGCCCATCATGGTGCGGTCCTTGTCGGCGCCGGAGTCGAAGACCATGCAGGCGACGACCGGCAAACCGGTCTTCTTCGCGGCGGCGACGGCCAGTTTCATCTCCGCCGGATCGGACATCGTCTCGACGACGATTCCGTCGGCGCCTCCCTCGGCCATCGCGGCCGTTTGGACCTCGAACGCCTCTTGCAGTTCCTCCGGTGCGACCTCTCCCATCATCAGCATGATCCCGCTGGGACCGACCGACGCGAAGACGAGCGCCTCGTCCCCGGCGGCCCGCTTGGAGATTTCCACCCCGGCGCGGTTGATTTCGGCCACTTTCTCTTCCAGACCGTGCTTCTTGAGCGTAAACCGGTTGGCGCCGAAGGTATTCGTCAGGATGATGCGGCTGCCGGCGTCGACGTATGCCCTGGCGACCTCCTCGACCTTGCCCGGCTCGCTCAGATTCCAGGCGTCCGGACAGGACCCCACCGGAAGGCCGCGGGCCTGCATTTGCGTACCCCAGGCCCCGTCCGTCACGACGGGCCCGACGGCGATAAGTTCTTGAAGTAGCGGATGCATGGGAATCTCCTCGGTGGTTCCGCGGCGTCCCGGGTGCCGCGCGGGGCCTCCCGGAAAACGGGCACTTGGCAAAACGGCGTCCCCCTTGTATACATCAAAGGCAGGCCGGACACAAGATGGGTCCGGCGGCGAACCGGAGCGGGCCGATCCGGGTCAATTGGATACCGGACGGACCATTCCTCCCACCAAGGAGAACCGCCTTGACGATTCACGTATCGGACAATCTCATTCTCCGCTCCGACAGTTACAAGGTATCTCATTGGCGGCAATATCCGCCGGACACTCGGGCCGTGTACTCCTACTTCGAATCGCGAGGGGGCCGGTTCGATCACGTCGTCTTCTTCGGGCTGCAATACTATTTGAAACGCTATTTCGAAGGGCTTGTCGTCAAAAGGGGACACATCGAGCAGGCGGACGCCTTCTTCCGAAAACACTTCGGTGACGCGGAGGGCCGGATCTTTCATCGCGAAGGATGGGAGCACATCGTCAACGACCACGCCGGCCGACTGCCGGTTTCGATCCGGGCGGTGCCGGAAGGGACCGTGGTGCCGGGTCACAACGTACTGATGACGATCGAGAACACCGATCCGCGGTGTTACTGGCTGTCGAACTATCTCGAGACGCTGCTGGTGCAGACCTGGTACGGCTGCACCGTCGCCACGCAGAGCCGCGAGATGAAGCGGCTGATCCTCCAATACCTCGACGCGACCGGCACGCCGGAGCGGGTCGGCTTCATGCTGCACGATTTCGGCTTCCGCGGGGTCTCGTCGGTGGAGACGGCCGGCGTCGGCGACGCGGCGCATCTGGTGAACTTCCAGGGGACCGACACGCTCGAGGGGATCGTCGTGGCGCGGGATTTCTACGGCGAAGAGATGGCCGCGTTTTCCATTCCGGCGGCCGAGCACAGCACGATGACGGCGTGGGGCAAGGAACACGAGGCGGACGCCATGGCGAACATGCTGGCCCAGTTCCCCACCGGAACGCTTGCGTGCGTGAGCGATTCGTTCGACATCTTCCAGGCCTGCGGCGACATTTGGGGAACGCGGCTGCGCGACCGGGTCCTGGCACGCGACGGAACGCTGGTCATCCGCCCCGACTCGGGCGACCCGCCGAGCGTTCTCGTCCGGGTCTTGGACATCCTCTATGACCGATTCGGCGGCACCGTCAACGCGAAGGGCTTCAAGGTCCTCGACGATCACGTGCGGCTGATCCAGGGGGACGGGATCGATTTCGACATGATCGATCGGATTCTCGCGGCCATGCGGGAGCACGGCTTTTCGGCCGACAACATCGCCTTCGGGTCCGGAGGCGGCCTGTTGCGGAAGCTCAACCGCGACACGCTGAAGTTCGCATTCAAGTGTTCCGCCGTCCAAGTCGGCCGAGAGTGGCGCGACGTCTACAAGTCGCCGGTCACCGACCGGGAGAAGGAGTCGAAGCGGGGGCGGCTCAAACTCGTCCGCGATGAAGACGGCACCTTGACCACGCGCCACGAGTCCGAGCCGGGGGACGACCTGTTGGTCGAGGTCTTCCGCGACGGAAAAATCCTCGCCGATTGGTCCTTCGCCGAAATCCGCCGGCGCGCGGCGGTGTGACGAGTGACGAATTCCTCTTCGGCGCGTTCGACGACCGTCGCGGTCCATTCCGAACGTTCAGTAAGGTCGCGTCATTTCGTAGATTACGATGCCGGCGCAGACCGCCAGATTCAACGAATCCGTTCGGCGGTGCATCGGAATCGTCGCCTTTCGGTCACTTTCCCGCAGTACCTCTTGTGTCAGTCCGGAGTATTCGTTTCCGATAAGTACGATCGTCTTGCGCGCCCAATCGACTTCCCAAAGCAACTCCGCCGGTTCTTCCAGGACCGTGGCAACCACCTGAAATCCGTGATCGTTTCGGAGTTCGCGGAGGAATCCCGGAAAATCGGGCATCTGGCGGAAGGGAAGATTCAGGACGCTACCCATCGACGTTCGCAGGCACCGTCGCGAGAAGGGATCGGCCCCTTTCGTCCCGAGGAGAAGTCCGTCGATACCCAGCGCGGCAGCGCATCGGAAGAGCATTCCCAGGTTCTCGCGCTTATTCGTATCGGGGCATCCGATCAGGCGAACTGCATCGTGCGAGAGGAGGTGACGGAAATCGTCATGGGCGCGGGACTCTTGCCGCGAGGGCCGCTTCCCAACGGCGAGCGTCCCCAAGTGAAACTGGTATCCGATCGTTTCGGTGAGCAGCGACCGCGACCCCAAGTAAAGTGGAATGCCCGCTGCTTTCGTCCGCGGTTCGAATTCGTCGCGGTACTTCTCTTCGGTGAAGACCGATTCGGCCGCGAAGCAACTGTCCAGCAGGCGATGGACCAGGAGGCGCCCCTCGGCGATGAAGAGGTTCTCCCCACGAAGCGTCCTCTCCGGCAGGTTCCGGTAGGCCACGAGCCGGGGATCGTCCCGCGATTCGACGCGTTCGGTCGTCATCAATCCGATCCGTCCGACCGGTGGACCCTATGCGGCCTCAGCGACCGGGAGTTCGGGGTAATTGCCCCGCTTCGGCGTTCCCCCGTGCTCTTGGCATGCCGACAAGACACGAAGGACCCTCTCGTCGAGTTCGGCGATCCGGTCAAGCAGTTCATCATGCCGGCTATCGAGTTCGCGCAGGACATCATCGGTCGGCAACCCGACGGACATAGAGACCCCCCTGTGTGTGGTGATTGCGTTCGCTGTCTCCGTTACGGTTGATTCCAATGGAATCGGCCGCCAAGACGGCCCAAGTTGAATCAATCGGGCAGGCAAATCGCCGGGTAACTCACGGGCCGACCCATCCGGATGCGGAACTGGCGAATTGACAGAAGCCGGCGAAAGAGGTGAAAATGGGAGAACTGACCGCCACCCCGTTTTGCGGGGCATGCGGCTCCCCTAAGCAAAATCATCCTTTCGAAGAAGGTGTTTCCATGGAATCATTCATGGTCCGTTGGTGTTCCAATGCGAGCGGCGCATACAAATCTACCGCTCGGTCACATTTCTGCCGGGCCTGACCGGCCCGGCGTGTCGGTAACCGTTACCGACGAACTCGATTATGA
>CAZFQG010000021.1:0-40735 GCA_964520785.1 uncultured Planctomycetaceae bacterium
TTCACGCATTCGACGAAGTTCTCGACGTGGTCGCGGCTGGGTTCGGCGCGCCAGGCGTCCTGGGGCAATGGATCCTCCTTCAGCGCCTCGGCCGCCGCGCCGTACACACCGCCCCGATTGACGAATAGACGCCCCTGCTCACCGACAAACATGATACCGTTGCGGTCGAACGTTGGAATCTCGTCCGGAGTATCCTTCCCGAAGAGCCACCGGGACTCCTCGTCCGACATCGGGACGCACGGCTCGGTGCCGTACGTCCGCTTGTCGTTCACCGCCGAAAAATAGAGTAGTTCCAGACCGCCCGGGTACTCCATCCGGGAGAAGAACCGGTCGGGCGTGTCGAAGCAACCGTCGGCGCCCTGATTCGGGAAAAGGCCCCTCGCGTCGATTCGCGTGGGCCCCGTGTTCTCGCGGTCCATGCCCCAATGGGCGATGTCGACGTGGTGGTTTCCCCAATCGGTGACGATGCCGCCGGCGTAGATGTAGAACCACCGGAACGTCTGGTGCGTCCGCTGGGGACAGTAGTCTCGCAGTGGTGCCTGGCCCTGATACGCATCCCAATCCAGGTGGTCCGGTACCGGCTGCGATGCAAATGGCCCCCCTTTGGTGCTGTACCACGGCAGGGCCACCCAGACCTGGCGGAGCTTTCCGACGCGGCCGTTGCGGACCAGTTCCACGGCCGTTCGGAAGGGGGCCTCGCTCCGCTGTTGGGTCCCGACCTGGACGATCCGTCCCGTCTCCTCGACGACCTGACGCAGTAGCTTTCCCTCGTCGATCGTCAGCGTCAGCGGTTTCTCCGCGTAGACGTCCTTGCCGGCGCGGCAGGCGTCGATATTGATCGTCGTGTGCCAGTGGTCCGGAGTGCCGTTGATGACGACGTCGACGTCCGTCCGGTCGAGCACCTTTCGGTAATCCCGTTCGATCGCTGCCTTTTCCCCGAAGCGCTGCCGGGCCGCCTCCACCCGTTTCGAATCCACGTCGCACACGGCGCCGATGTCACAGAACCGGGCCGCCGACGCCGCGACAACCGTCCCGCGTCCCCCGCAGCCGACGAGCGCGGCGACGGGACGGTCATTCTTAGACGTATTCTCGAAAGCCAAACAGGGGATGCCTCGCAACGAGGCAAACGTCGCCTGGGACGCGAGAGCGGTTTGGAGGAAGTTTCGACGATTGAGAGAAAGGTGGGCCATGGCTGAAGATTAGCGCGATTGTATAGTTTTGGGAGAGCGGCCGAACGGTTCGGCCGCACGAGGGTCTTGACGAATATCCGAAAGCGTTCTTTCGGCCCGGAGCATTCCGGGAATGAATTCATCCTAACGCCGCGGCGTCACCGGGACAAGTCTGGGAACTTGGTGTTTCAATGGTTGTGCTTGCCGCTTGCGGTCAAGCCGATTAGAATTTCCCCGGCGGTGAGGTTGTGCCTCGGTTTCGCCGGAGCGACCCGGAGCCAATCGCCGGATTCGCCAGGCCCGTTCTTTGGTGAACCGGGAGTTTTTCCGTGCTCATAGTTCCTTTGGAGGAAGTTAGTCGTGTCCGAACAGGGTTACCGGGGACCGCTTGAGCAGATTGGCGAGTGCATCTGGCGCATTCCGAAGGGCTACAAATCCGGAATGTGCGTCGAGGGTCGCATTTTCGCTGATCGCGCGCTGATCGAACAGGCGAAAGGCGACATGGCGCCGGAACAGGTCGCCAACGTGGCTTGTCTACCGGGAATTCAGGCCGCTTCGATGGCGATGCCGGACATTCATTGGGGATACGGTTTTCCGATCGGCGGCGTCGCCGCCACGGCCGTCGACGAGGGGGGGGTAATCTCGCCCGGAGGCGTCGGATACGACATCAACTGCGGGGTCCGGCTCGTGCGAACCGATTTGACCCGGAAAGACGTGGCGCCGGTATTGGAACGACTGGTGGAGGCACTGTTCCGTCGGGTGCCGGCCGGTGTTGGAGAGGGGGGGGAGTTCCGCTTCGGTCCCGACGATCTGAGACGAATCATGTCCGAGGGGGTCGAATTCCTGGAGAAGAAGGGACTGGCGACCGCCGGGGACGTCGAGAATACGGAGTCGGGCGGCAGGCTCTTTGGCGCACGGCCCGATTTCGTTTCCGACCGCGCGCTGGCGCGTGGAAAGGATCAATGCGGCACGCTCGGCTCCGGCAATCACTTTCTCGAAGTCCAAGTAGTGACGGAGGTATTCGATGCGGCGGCCGCCCGGGCGGCCGGTATCGAAAAGGACTCGATTTGCGTGATGATTCATTCCGGTTCGCGCGGCTTGGGGTATCAAGTCTGTGACGATGCGATTCGGATGTTACGCAACGCGCCCTCGAAATACGGGTTCTCTCTGCCTGACAGACAATTGGCGTGCGCCCCCGTGGAGAGCGCCGAAGGGGAGCGCTACCTCGGAACGATGCGGGCCGCGGCGAATTACGCCTGGGCCAATCGGCAATTGTTGATGTGGCAGACCCGCGAGGTCTTCGCGGAGGTCTTCGGTCGCGGTTGGGAGTCTTTGCGGATGAATCTCGTATACGACGTCGCGCACAACATAGCGAAGATCGAGGAGCACCTGATCGGGGGGCGCCGGAAGCGTGTCTGCGTCCATCGCAAGGGGGCGACGCGTTCCTTTCCCCCGGACCACCCTGAAGTCCCCCCTCGCTACCGTGCCGTCGGACAACCGGTTATTATACCGGGAGATATGGGACGGTCGAGCTGGGTTCTCGTCGGGCAGGAGGCGAGCATGGGGCTCTCCTTCGGATCGTGCTGCCACGGCGCCGGTCGCGTGCTGAGCCGAAAGGCGGCTATCGCCCACGCCAAGGGGCGTCGCATTGACCGCGAGTTGGCCGAGCAGGGAATCCTGGTCCGGTGTCGCAGCCGTAGCGGGCTGGCGGAGGAGCAGCCGGCGGCCTATAAGGATTCCAGCCAGGTCGTCAACGTGGTTGACCGGGTTGGGCTGGCGAAAAAAGTTGCCCGCTTGCGGCCCCTGTGCGTCATCAAGGGATAGGGCCGCGATCCGGCAGCGGGAAAATGCCGGGGAGATGCGAGCCGCTCGGGTTCCATTCGTTCTTCAGAAGCGAGTACGTTTCCGCGTCGACGAATTCCCCTCTCAGTTTGATCGCTCCGCGCTGTACCCCCTCGAACCGGAACCCCAATCGCTTGGCGACGTTCGCGCTTCGCCGGTTGCCGAGAGCGCAGCGGATGACGACGCGGTTGATACCGCGTTCTTCGAAAAGATACCCGACGAGAGTCGCGCAGCATCGCGTCATAAGACCTTGACCTTCGAATGCCTTCGCGAGGGAATACCCGATTTCCGTCGATTGGTTCAATTGATCCGTGCGCGTCGTCCCGATGGAGCCGGCGAATTCTCCGCGCACCATAATCCGCCCGAGGAACTCTCTGCGCGGCGAGGGGATCTCCGAGATCCGGCGGATGAAGGCCTCTTCATCATGAGGCGTCCGTACGCGATCGGGAAACGAAACCCACCGGGCCAAATGCTCCCGGTTGGCGTCGAGCCATTCGAACGCCGTTTGCGACCACGCGGGAGTCAACTCGTGAATCTCGACCTCGTCCCCTACTCGGAGACATCGGGAGCAGTCGTCCAACGTCCGTGGGTCGTACTCGCGGAGGCAGAGAAACGCCCCGATAAACGGGGTTTCCGTCCAGGCTCGCTCGATCCGAAATCCAGAGCGTTCCAGAAGTTCGCGGATAAGCCAGACGGGCGAACTGTATTCGCCGGAAAGGTGCCCAATCGCGTTTTCGCGGGTATCCGGCGGCAGCGACTCGATCCATCGCTCGCAACGGGCCGGGTATTCCGAAACCGGGAACGAAAAGACGACGTCGTTGAGGAATAGCTTGCCGCCGGGCTCGAGCATCGCGGCCATGCGGCGGAAGGCCGCCCATTTCCAGAAATCGGGGAGGTGATGCAGCGCGAACTGAGTCACGACGGCCTCCACCGGCGGGTCTCCCTCATGGCAGGACAGGAATCCACCGCGCCGGAACAGTACGTTATCGAGCCGCGATCCTCGAGCCTTCTCGCGCGCGCAATCGAGCATCGCGCTGGAAACGTCGTACGCGAGGACCCGCCGATACCGGCGGGCGGCGGCAAGGGCGAAGGTCCCGGTTCCACAGCCGATTTCGCAGACGACCGCTTCCCCGGGCAGGTCGAGCGCGGCGAAGATGCGTTCGTTCTCCGCGGCGAAATCGCGAAACCGCCCCATCCGCTCGTCGTACGCGCGGACTTCGGCCTGATCGGCGAAATCCGTCCCCACGTGTTGGAACTCGTTCCAAGTGATTCGTGTCTTAGGCGTTGTCATTTTTCCTGTCCGTCAACGAAACACAAGACCGGCGACGGCCGAAAACGATCGCGGCATCGGAATTCCTCCCGAAAAAACCGCCGGAATATCGCCTGGACACGAATTGCCCGGGTTGCGTTCACTTCGCGGGATGCACCTCCGGGCCGGTTCAGACCGAACCGGCGCTCCAAGCCGCGTCCAGCCGCCGCATCCCTTCTTCCGTCGACACCCGAGGGTGATATCCGAAGTCGCGCTGAGCGCGAGAGATATCGAACCAGTGTGGTTTCGCCAATTGGTACGCCAGAAACCGGGTCATCGGAGGGTCCTTTTTCAAACGCAGCGCCCAATAGGCGAACTCGCACAATGCGCCCAAACGAGTCGCCGCCGGAAGGGAAATCGCTTTTTTGACCGGCGGAAGACCGGCGAGCCCCAGAATCCGATTGATCCAGTCCCAGCAGTTCACCGACTCTCCCTGGCTGATGAAATAGGCGCTACCGGCGACGGGGGATCCCTCGAACAGTTTATCCGCCGCCAGAAGATGCGCTTCCGCCGCGTTCTCGACATAGACCGTGTCAATCAGATTCGCGCCGTCGCCGATTCGCCGCAGCCGGCCGCTTCTGGCCCTTTCCAGGATGCGGGGGATCAGATGGGGGTCTCGCGGCCCCCATACAAGATGTGGTCGCAGTGCGCAGGTGACCAGCCCGTCCTTACCGCTGGCCGCGAGAACGTCGGCCTCCGCCAGGGCCTTGGAGCGGGGATAATTCGCCAGCCAACTGGTCGGGTAAGGGGCGGACTCATTCACTCCTTCTTGGGATTCACCGTTAAAGGTCACGCTTGGGCTGCTCGTGAAAACGAGCTTGGGGACGCCGTGCCGGCGGCATGCGGCGAGGATATTGCGCGTTCCCTGGGTGTTTATGCCATAGAACAGGGACCAAGGCCCCCAAATTCCCGGCAAGGCGGCCACGTGGAATACCACCTCCACCCCCTTGCAGACTTCGGAGACCGCGTCGGGGTCTCGAATGTCTCCACGGATACACTCCACCCCCATGTCCTCCAGGAATGGATACCGGCCTCGCGCAAACGCGCGAATAGAAACGCCGCGTTCCAAAAGTCGCTCTACAATGTATCGGCCGAGGAATCCCCCGGCTCCGGTCACAAGTGCTTTCATCCGTCGGTCCGTTTCGCCGAAAAGAGAACGCCCCGCGACTCGGTGGTTCTCGTTCCGCGGGCCGGCGAGCCTCTCGCGGGTGGTCCCTCCGCCGAGATTTCGGAAGTGCTTTATGGTTTGGGAGCCAAATATAGCAGATGATTCCGCCTTGCGTAAAGAAGCCCTTTTCGTCAAAACAAAACAGACTTTTTATCAGAGTTCCATCGGATCTAGGCACATGGGCAATGCAATAGACCAATGCCTCTCAATCAAAGGGGTCGAATCAAGTCCTTCATTTCGCCCATTTTCAAAAACACCCCTTCTGGTGCCGTCGATGGAATCGTGTAGCGGGAGGTCAAGCCTTTCGGCGTTCTGCTCGATGACCGGAGACAGGTCTGGGGCAGCGATGCGGGCCACTCGTTTTTCGGAGAACGCTGCGCGCGTGACAGAGTCGGAGGACATCGCCAGGGGGGGCTATTCACCCGCCGTGACTTCCTTGAGCCGGGCGCGGATTTCGGCGAAGCAGGAGTCCAGCCCACCTTCCGACTCGTTCGAAACGGAGGGGTCGTTCTCGGGATGTCGGATCGGGACGCACGCGTCACCGTCGTGCAGGTATCCTTGGCCGCGTCCCGCTTCCTTGGCCGCGACAAGGGCCTCGTCGCAGCGCGCGATCAGCGAGGCGGCTTTCCGTCTCCCGGCGTACTCCGCCACGCCGAAACTATACTCCGGGCGCAATATGCCGCCTGGAACCGCGATGGTGGATTGCGCAGCGAGGATTCGTGCCGCGTCGAGTTTATCGGCGGCGGAGTGTGAATCACAATTCAGGAAAAGGACGCCGATTTCGTCGTCCCCCATTCTCGCGACGACGGCGTTTCGCCCGACGGTCTGCTTGACGGCATCGACCGCGGCGCGCAGGAGACGATCGCCGGCGGCCGTACCGTATTGGGCGTTCGCCCGGCCCAGGAGGTCCATATCCAGAATCGCCATGCTGAATTGCGTCTTGCGGTTCCGATAATCGTCGATGCGTTCCGCCAAGGAAGCCTCGAAAAACGCGCGGGTCGGTAGGCCGAGTAGCGGATCCGCCTCGTACTCGCCCAGACGCTGATCCACTTCGGACGCCCTTTCGCGGAGTTCGGTCTCCACGTCGGCGATCCGTTCGGCCAGCCGCACGGTAAGGTTGTGCAATTCCGCGAGCACGGAACCGGTCGCCTTCTTGAATTTCGCGGTTCCGGCGTGTTCCTCCGCGATAGCGTTGAATTCTTTCGTTATCTGCTCCACGCGAATCCGTTGTCGTCCGACGTCGTTGGAGAGGTTCGACATCATGTTGTAGAGCTTATGCGTCAGCTCGCTGACCCCCTCCAACTCGCGTCTCGCGTCGTGTCGCGTCAGCCGGCCGGAAACCGGTTTCGATGAGCCGGGTATCGGAAGCAGCCGGCCGATAGCGACCCCTACGGCGATTTGAACGACACCCACGCCGACCGCGAACAACAAGACGTACCATGGAATGTTCATCGAGAGCCTCCTTGAAAACGCGAAGACGCTATTCGCCTGAATCCCGCGAAAACCTCAAGAGCCGTGCGCTGTTGACGATTACGAAGAGTTCTCCCAGATTGTGCAGAATGACGCCGAGCAAAGGTCCGATCTGGCCGGCGGAGGCCAGCGTGACCAGGGCGATCGAAGTACCGGCCCCAATCAAGACATTCTCGTGAATCGCCGAGCGGGTGCCACGGGCCAGTTCCACCGCTTGGGGAAGGCGCCGCAGGTCGTTGGACATCAAAGCGATATCGGCGCTCTGCAAAGCGATATCGGAGGCGACCGCGCCCAGCGCAACACCGACGTCGCCGCTGGCCAGCGCGAGCGCGTCGTTGACGCCGTCGCCGACCATCATCACGGAACGATCCGCCGCCTTTTCGCGATGGATGGTCTCGAGCTTCTGTTCCGGAAGGACCTCGGCGATGACCTCGTCCATTTCCAGCGCGGCGCCGATCCGCCTGGCCACCGCCTTGCGGTCGCCGGTCAAAAGGACCGACCGGCGCAGTCCGATCCGCCGCAACTTTCTCAGGGCTTCCTTCGCCTCGGGCCGCGGGCTGTCCGCCAGCAGAAAACAACCGAGAACCCGCCTCGCTTGATCACTCTCGTTTTTCGCTTCGCGCGCCAGCCAGACGATTGACCCCAGGTGCTCGGGCTCTTCCGGCGGGGCGAATCCCTCCTCCAAAAGCCATTCGCGGCGGCCGAGCAACAACCGGCCTCCCTCCACGTCGGCCTGCATTCCTTTTCCGGATTTTTCCGTCACCGTCGCGTCGAGTTCCGACGCGGAAACGTGGCGCTCTTCGCACGCCAGAACGACCGCCCTGGAGACCGGATGCCGCGACGCGGTTGCGCAGACGGCGGCATGGGCCAAGAGATCCTCTTCGGAATCCTCCCCGAGCGGCTGAATCTCGCTGAGTTCCAAGCGGCCGATGGTGACGGTCCCCGTCTTATCGAGGATGACCGTGTCGACGTCCGCGAGCGATTCGAGAAAACGCGTGTTCTTGATCAGAATTCCCAACCGCGAAGCGGCGGCCAACGCGGCCACCATTGCCGTCGGACCCGCCAAAATCAACGCTCCCGGACAGCCGACGACCAGGACCGTCACCGCGCGGAGCATGTCGCGGGTGACGAACAGGACGACCGCCGCGATAATCAGGATTATCGGAACGTAGTACGACGCGTAACGCTCGATCAGCTTCAAGACCGGCGTCTTCGATTGTTCGGCTTCGCGCAGAAGGTCGACCACTTTCCCCAGCGTGGTATCTTCACCGGCGCGCGTCACCTTCACCTTCAGCAGCCCGCTGAGGTTGATCGTCGCCGCGAACACCGGATCACCCGACTTGAGGTCCTCCGGCGTGGATTCGCCGGTAATGGAAGACTGGTCGACCGCCGAGATCCCCTCGATAATCTCTCCGTCGGCCGGAATGATATCGCCCGGCCGCACCACGAAGACGTCGCCCGGCTGCAACCGAGTCGGGTCGACCTCGACCTCGCCGGATTCGGTGAGCAGATAGGCGGTCCGCGCGTGCAGCGTCCGCAATCCTTCGATCGCGGCCTGCGCCCCCAGGATGCTCCGTTCTTCCAGAAAATGCCCGATGTGCATGATCATGGGGATTAGCGTGGCGGTAGTGAAATCGCCGATGACCATCGCCGCCAAGGTCGCCAAGGCGACCAGTTGATCACTGAACGAGTGCGGATCCTGGCGGACCAGCCCGCGGACCGCCGAGACGAAAATGGGGAAGGCGACGACGCACGCGGCCAGCGCCTTGATCAACTCGGCCACGTTCGCCGATTCGGGCGGTCCCCATCTCTGTTGGGCGTACCCGACCAGCAGCAAACCTCCGGCGACCATCGCGGAACCCAACTGCACGGCGATGTGCAATCGTTCTCGCGGGGTGAGGGGAACGTCCAGAGTGTTTTCAAGTCGTGTCGACGCCGGACAGGCAAACGTGCTCACTGCTGATTCTCCGAACCGGAAAAGATGACTCTCGTGCGTTCATCAAGGAAATCGAGCTTCCCGACATTGCTGAAGACGACTTCGAGCGTTTCGATGTACAGGCGGCGCAGAACCAGATCGGGGTTCTTAACGTACTCGGCGTGGATCTGCTCGAAGACGGATAGTTCCGCTTGGGCCTGCGCGGTGAGTGAACTCCTGTAGGCGGTCGCCTCTTGCACCAACCGGTTCGCCTCCGCGACGCCGCGGGGGATCTCGCGTTTGGAGAACCCCTCCGCCTCGCGTTTCTTCGTCGTCATTCCGATCTTCTGGCTTTGCACTTCACGGAACCATGCGATCACGTGCCGCGGGGGATGAATCTCGTTGAATTCCAGCGCGGTAATCGTTACGCCGGCGGCCAGCGCGTCCAGGCGGTCGCGCGCATCCTTCCAGACCAAGAGAGCGAGGCTCTGAGTGCTCGACTCATCCACCTCGAACAGCTCGGCCGGTTCCGTGACGGCGGGTGTTTCCGCGAGCGGCTCCGCGGCATCGATCACGGACGCATCCGCCGCGGCGGATTCATCCCGGGTGGGCGTCTCGCCCGTTCCAACGTTCAGCCGCCGCAAGCGGATTACGTCGTTAACGTCCCAGCTCGACACCGTTTGAGTCAGAGAGGCCAGGATGGCGTCCTTGAGAATGGCTTCCGGATCGTCGATCCAGAACTCGTAGGCGACCGGATCGCTGATTCTGTATTTCACGGTAATCTTGGCCTGGACGATGTTCTGGTCTCCGGTCAGGCAATATCCCTCCTTGATCGGATCGATCATGAAGTTCAGTACCTTGTCGTCCAGCGGTTTCCAGACCTCTTCGGTCGTCACCTCTCCTTCCTCGCGCACCGGGACTTGAATCACCCTGTCGATCGGGTAAGGGAGGGCCAGCAGGAGGCCCGGCTGCTTGATCCGTGCCGCCTCGGTCTTTCCTTCGAGCTTGCCGAGTCGCAACACCATCGCGATGTTGTTCGGCTGAACCATCGTGATTCCCGACGCGAAGAAGAACGCCAGTAACACCAGGACCACCCAGCGAAACATCCTCAGCCCGGCGTCCAGGCCTTGGAAGATCGCCGGTAATGCCTTGCTTCGACTCATGGTGCCTCCTCCAGCGCGGCCGTTCCCTCGGTGACGGCGGGCCGTTCGGGACCGGAGTCCTCCGGTTTCGGCTTCTCCGAGGCGTCGTCGGAATGCAACATCGGGGGATTCGTGAGCGTCTCGAAGAGGCCCTGATCGGTACGGAGAACGACGGTCGCCTTCGCCCCGAGCGTCCGTCTCAAGGCCTCGAGTGATCGCCAGAACTTGTAGAAATCGGGGTCGAGACTGTGCGCCTCCGCGTAAATCTCGGCGGCTTGCTTCTCGGCTTCGCCGCGGATCTTTCCCGCCGTCTCCCGGCCCTGCCGGAGGATTTCCTCCTTCTTGACCATGGCGTCGTCTCGGATTCTCCTCGCTTCCTTCTCCCCCTCGGCCCGGAGCTGGCCGGCCTCGGCCTGCCGTTCCGCCCGCATCGCCTCGAGAACGGCCTGGGCGTTCTCGTCCGGAAACGCGATCCGCTTGATTCCGACCTGCTCCACGGCGATACCGAATTTCTCCATGGCCTCCGGCTTTGTGCCTTCGAGGATCGCCTTTTCGATGTTTTCCGTCTGAATTTCTTCCTTGTTCGTGGAAATCAGAGCGCTTAAGTCATAGTTCCCGAAGTGGAAGTTCTTCTGCGCGGTCACCATTCCCTTGAGCTTATCTTCCGCGGTCTCGGGTGTCCCGACGGACTGAAGAAACAAGAGCGGCTGCTCCACCCGCCAAACCACGTAGGTGAGGATGATTACGTTCTTTCGATCCCTGGTAAGCGTGGCCGTATAGGGGGTGTTGAACAGTCGCTTCCGCATGTCGATGACGTGAGACTGTTCGACCGGGACCGGCGCCTTCCAGTGCAAGCCGGGCTCCGTCACTTCACGGACCGGCTTGCCGAATCGCGTCACCACGGCGTTCGTTCCTTCGGACACTTGCAGCGCCATGCTGTAGGTGATCAGAAGACCGACGATCACGACCGCCAGCAGGATATTGAAAGCGAGTTGTCCCCAGGATCGCTCCGAAGGGGATATGGATTCAGTCGCGTGCTGTTGCATTGCCAGTTAACCCTAACTATTCCTGCAAGACATCAATTCCCAAGGGAATGGAGCGTTGGTCAAACATGACTCCACCCGGTTGTTCGGCCAGCGACTTATCCACGAGGATAAGCCGTTTGTCGGACAATACGTTTTCCAGCGCCTCGTACCACAAGCGGAGCTTCAACGCGTTCGGGGCGGCCGCGAGGCCCTGACCGAGCGAAAGAAACTCGGACGATTCCTCCAAAGCCAGGCCGATCCGCTGCGCGGCGTTTTGCATCGCCTCGGCGATCATGGACAAGCCCTGAGATTCGGCCTCGGCCAGTATCCGATCCCGGTCGCCGGTCGCTTCGATCTGAACGCGCTCGGCGTCGATCCGCGCGCTGATCACGTCGAGATAATCGGAGCCGACTTCCAGAGGCGGGTGCAAGTTGATCAGGGCCAAATCCACGATATCGATTCCCAAATCGTTCTCTTCCACGTAATTCCGGAGCGAGTCTTCGAGGTTCTGCGCGAACACCGCGCGGTTTACCGAAAGAACGTCCGACAGGGTCGCCGAACGGGTCCAATCGACGAGGGCCCGTTGAGCGTACGCCTCCATCGCCTCGTCCGGATTCGAGAATTCGAACGCGTAATCGAAGAGTCCTTGCTTGGTTTCGCGGATCTTGAAATAGAGGAGTGCATTGACGGCGACGAACTCCGTACCGTCCCCCAAGGAAAGATTGAATTCCTCCTTCGCGTGGGATTTCGTCCAGAAAAGCGCCGTTTCCCATTCGCTCTGGCCTTCTCCCACGATGAATCCGATGGGGATCGTCGATATCGTCTTTACCGGGTAACGCAGTACCCGTCCGAAAGGCCAGGGGAGTTTGAAATGCAAACCCGGTTCAAGCGGTGTCGGGAAGGGCTTTCCGAAGCTTTCCCGGATTCCCAACTGGTTGATCTCGACGACCGCCAGCGTGCTCAGGCCCCAAAAGAGCAGAAGCACGACCAAAGCGGCCGGAATGGTGGCTCGCTTGACGAAGCGGATCGCCCAAGAAGAGCGAAAACTGACGCCGAATCGCTCTTCCACCGTTTCGAAGAAGCTCGATATCGGATTTCCCCGGAGGAACACCACGTCCCGGAGCATCAACCGCAACGGAGAAACGAAGACGCCGGGCCGGCTCTTATAGAGCCATCCCACGAACACGCGAATGAGTTGCTCCACGACCAAGGCAATCAGCCAAACGGCGACCACCCGAGTGACCCAGACCTCGATCGATTCCCAGAGGATGCTTGCCAGGATGCCGGCCGCGGCCAGGAGGGTGATCCATTGGGCCTCGCGGAAAATCAAGCCCAGCGAGAACGTCTCCGGCAGGTCCTCCTCCTCGATCGTCGTGAACGCCTTCGCGAGAACCAGCCACACGCACGAGACGGCCAGGCACACAATGCCGACGGCGATCGACTGGGATGACGGCGACACGGCTTCCGGTTCGCCGGCGGTCAACTGCAAGAAGGCCAGGACCCCGGCGGCGGTGAAACCGGGCACCGCGAGGAGCATGAAGTGAACCGTTTTCGCGCGCAAAATATCCCAGACGTCGGGGCTTTCTTCCCCGCCCCGCGTCTCCTGCCAATCGATCGCCTCGCGTTGACGATTTCGAATTCGGCACGCGTGGATGCACAGCAGGACGCTGACGAACGCGACGGCCAGGTCGATGGCGGTAACCTTCAGCAAAACGGAACCGGTTCGCGCACCGAAGACCCACCCGGCGACGGCCCCACCAAGAGTGAGGGCCGCGGCAATGAACAGAAGGCTGTAAAACCGCTTTCCTTCGACGTTGGGCAACCCGTCGTCGTTGGGTCTTTGATCGTTCCACTCACTCATGTCGCGGTTGCTCGTAAAGCCGGTGTCTCAAAGAAAAAAAGTGAATGCACTTCGGAAGTCGCGCAATAGCGGCGAATCAATGAGGTTATCTCACGCGGTAATGATAATTGATAATACAGTATAGGTCGCGAAATCGGCCCTTCGCGAAGGACGGTTTCACCGCGGGCGCCTACGGACCAACGCCAAACCAACAGGAATCTCCCACGAAATACCGATTGCGCGTTGCGGAAAAAAACGGAGATACGCATTCTTCTACGCACTAGCCGGCCCCTTTTCTCGTTGGGGCGAAGCGGAATTGTGCCTGAGTGACAAGATTTCCGCGGTTGCCACCGCTCCCGAAAAAGAACTATAATACTCACCGTTTATTCACGAGACGCCCTTTTCATACGCGAGGATTCTCTTGGCAACGGTGACGACGACTACCCCGATAGCCGGAAAGAAGCGACGCGCGACCGCGAAATCGATGGCCGCAAGTCAGCGGGATATATCCGTAAGTGAGTTTTTTGCAAAAAATAGACATCTTCTCGGATTCGACAATCCGCGAAAAGCACTCCTTACCACCGTCAAGGAGGCGGTGGACAATTCCCTTGACGCCTGCGAAGAGGCTGGAATACTCCCCGAAATCTGGGTTCACATCGAGAAAACCACGAATGGAAACGGCAACGGAACGGGACGCGACCGGTATAAGGTTGGCGTACAAGACAACGGACCAGGAATTCTAAAAAAACAAATTCCGCTTATTTTTGGAAAACTCCTCTACGGATCCAAATTCCATCGCCTTCGTCAGAGTCGCGGGCAACAAGGAATCGGTATCTCCGCGGCGGGAATGTATGGACTCCTTACGACCGGCAAACCGGTCAAAATCATGTCAAAGGTTTCCCCCCGAAAACCGGCCCACTACTACGAAATTCAGATCGACACGAAGAGAAACCAGCCGGAAATCGTCAATGGTCGCGGCGACGGCGTAGATGTTCCACCGGGGGAGAAAGGGCTAGCCGAAATCGAAAAACACGGAATCGAGTGGGTTGACGCGAAGCACGGAACCCGCGTGACGATCGAGATCGAAGCGCGGTACCAGCGCGGTCGAGGGAGCGTCGACGAATACCTCGAACAGACGGCGGTCGCGAATCCGCACGTAATCATCCACTATGCCGACCCGGACGGAAACTCCCGCGAATTCTCCCGCGTGACCGACAAGCTGCCTCCCGAACCTCGGGAAATCAAACCGCACCCTTATGGGGTGGAACTCGGCCGCCTGGTGGCGATGCTGAAAAACACGCCGGAACCGACGGTGACCCAGTTTCTGACGAAATCGTTCTCGCGGGTGAGCCCGACCATCGCGCGGCGGATATGCGAGACGGCCAAAATCAGTCCGCGTGCTCGGACCACGCGGATCGGCCGGCACGAGGCGGATTCCCTGTTTCAGGCGATCAACGGGGTGAAGATTCCGAATCCGGCCACCGACTGCATCTGTCCGATTGGGGAGGAATTGATTCTCAAGGGGTTGCACGAAGTAGTCCCCGGCGAATTCTTCGCCGCCGCGACGAGGCCGCCGGCGGTATACCGCGGAAATCCCTTTCAGATCGAGGTCGGCCTCGCCTTCGGCGGTGGTCCCGCGTCACACAAGATTAACCGGCCGGCGCTGGTGGAGCTGCTCGAGGAAACGGACGCGAGGACACTACGCCAGTTTCTCATGACTACTTTCGACGGGCTCGGGCCGGACGGAGCGGACAAGATTCTCAAGGAGGCGAAATCACGCACCCGAGTCTCTCCCGGAAAACTGACCAATCGGGAGATCGACGCGCTCCACGAAGCGATGCGGAGCATCAATCTGAACGAGGGGCAAACGATGAACGTTCTTCGTTACGCGAATCGCGTGCCGCTCCAGTTTCAGGCGGGGGCCTGCGCGATCACCCAGACCGTTACCGGGATGAACTGGCGGAGTTACGGCCTCGCCCAAAGCCGCAACCAGCTTCCGCGGGGCCCCGTCACGATCATGGTTCACATCGCCAGCGTCTGGGTTCCGTTCACAAGCGAATCGAAGGAGGCCATCGCGGCGTATCCGGAAATCCAGAAGGAAATCCGCTTGGGGCTTCAGACGGTGGGACGCAAGCTCGGCATGTTCATGCGCCGGCGGAAACGAGTCAAACACGAAGGAGAGCGGCGTAGCATATTTCTGCGCTACCTTGGGGAGGTCGCCCAGGCGGTCAGCGCCGTCAACGGCTGCGACCAAGACGCCCTCTACGCCAGACTCCTGGATGTCGCGAAACGGAAGACGGCCGAGGCCGACGCCAAATTCGATGACCGGGGTCGCCGTGTCGACCCGAACGATTTCGGCGAAAACGTTATCATCGTCGATCCGAACGCCGTGCCCGCGGAGGACGCGGCGGCGACGCACGAGGTTGACTCCGGCGAGGATGCGTAGTACCCCGTCTCCGCTCGGGCCGAACGAAGACGGGACGACGTTCTCAAACGAAACGGCGGGTAGATGCCGCCGGAGTTCTCGGAGTCACTGGTTTTCTCATGGCTTTCGCCGCGACATCACGACGACCGCCAGAATCAAGGCGAGGAGGACGCCGACACCGGGTTCCGGGACGACCGACGCAGCGCTCTTCATTCCCCAGTTTGCCCGGATGATATCCAGATCCCCGCTGCCGACGATTCCGTCACCGTCGGCGTCGCCGGCGGCGCGGTCACCCGAGGAAACCAATCGGCCCCAGTTCGCGCGGACAAGGTCCAGATCGTCCGACCCGACGAGGCCGTCTCCATTGAGATCGCCGGCGAGGACCGTTTTTTGGGTGTCGAGCGTGCTTGCCTCCGGCTCGACGACGCGGCCGAGAAACAGGATGCTCTCGGTGAGGTTGTCCCGAATGAGGAAGCAGAAGGGATGGTCGGCGCGGAATTCGGGAATCGGATCGGGATCGACGGAGGTGACCCCCACGACGACGCCGGTCGCCGCCGCCGCCTCCGTCCCCGTCTCGTCGAGCTGAATAAATGCTTCGTGGATGACTGAACTAATAAAAAGGTCCCGCTCGCCGTTAATTCCGGAGAAATCGGCGGCCAGTGGGTCGAAAGCGTCCACCATGCCCATCGCGGTCAGGGTGTCGCGCAGCCCAAATTTCGAGGTCATTTCGAACCTCGGCATGGAGACGGCAACGTTGCGCACCGCAAGGCCGTTGAGGTAACCCTCGAGGGCCTCCGGAGTCAAGGCGGCTTCGAAGGCCGACAGACCGTCGATTTCGTCCGGGAGAAGGGCCACGAAGGAAAGTTCTTCGTCGTTGTAGGGCAATTCGAGTACCTGGACCCCGTCATACGCCGCATACCTCAAGTCCGCCGTCTGATGCATCATGGGGAGGGTAATACTCTGCCCCGGCGCGACGTAAAACGGCTCATCCGCGGTTGACTCGGGGTCGAATTGATATTGCCAATCGCCGAGGAAGTAGATTGCATTGGTCAGCACGAGCCGCGTATCCGGCGTGACGCTGCCTTGAGGGAGCAGGTTTTGAATCTTGTCGTTCGTTTGATCCGCGACCCACTGGTTAATTGTCTCCCGAGACGGCTCCGGCTGGGTGATGAAGTCAAGTTCCTCCAATCCCGCCTGATAATGCTCCTCGACGGTGCCGAGGAATTCCGTTAGAAACGGATAACCCCGCTGGCCCCACAGCCGGTTCGCGACGTTCAATGTGTACCCCTCCCGGGCTGGGTCGTTAATCTGACCTATCACACCCCCCATCGCAGGGTGAAACGTCTCTGGAGGGAGAGAAAAGTGGAGGGCATCCGCCATCTGGGTGGAAGTATTACCCCGAGCACCGGCGTACGTCATCGCGAGGGCCGTTGAGATACTATACGGGGAGAGGAACAGATTCTCCGTAGAAGAACCGGCGAGCTCCTTGTACAGATCCACGGCAAAGCGGTTATTGCCCGAGACGACGGCGGCGAGGTCCTCCGGCGAAGCGGCCGACGTGGACGTAACGACCGAACCGACAAATGCCAGTATCACGGTTGACAAAAGACGCTTCGAGCAATTCATTTCTCACCTCCCTTTCGACTGCCCAACGAAAGTTCATTGACATAACTCTGGGCGACCCGGAACCGATCCGAGAAGGTTACCGCTGAAACGGGGGGTCCGAATGCAACTATGTGAGGCTTACCTTGTAGAACCCCCGAAAGGGCGAGGCCACGCCCCGGTCGACATTCGCGGACGACCGGTCGCCACGCTCACCCCGTCAATCGTCATTTTTGATGGAATTCCCTGTTTTGTCAATACAATGCCTGGGAGATTTTTTCCTCAAGGGTGCTTTTGCGGGTACAATACGAGCCGGTACGAACGACTTCAAGCTGCGCTTCGCGACGCCGGATCGCGACCACCGCGGTAAACCTTAGAAGCGCGCACCTCACTCGCCGACTATGGTGTCAGTTCGAAATCGTGGGTCATCGTGCCGCCTCCGGACTCGACGCTGACCGTCAGTTCGGTTTGCCGATTGTACTTTGCCGGAATGTACTGGACGAACTGACCGACGTTGGCGTCTTGCATATCCGGGGGAAGCATCGCCTTCTGCTGAGGCGTCAACGTTCTTCCGGTATTCATGTACCCGATGATGCGGACCTTGTGCGTCCCCACCGGAACGCCGCCACGCACGTCGAGCCGGTAATCGCCGTTTTCGATTTGCGAGCCCGTTTGCGGACCCCGCGTCTCTCCTTCGGGGTAGAACTGGATTTCACCGATCTCGACCGGTTGGCCGGCGAACGTCACCCGGCCGGTGACGACGCGGCGATCCAGGCCCCCTTGTCCGCATCCGACAAGGAGGATGGCCGAAAGGCCGGCGGCGACCGTTCTTTGAAAAACGAAGTGTTCTCGCATTCGCGCATTCCCTGCTCAGTAGTCCCCATTATTGATAATGATGTCCGTCTGGCCGATGGAACTCTTTCCGGCCCGAGTGGTGAGCGAACGCAGGACGGCGGCGGCGATATCCTGCTGCAGGAAATGGACGCTCCCATCGGCGAACGAGAAGTGGCATCCGCCCGGGTGGTAGCTGGAAAAGCCGGTATCGCGAAGCCCCCGGTACGGACCGGAAACCGGCGGCCACTTTCCCCCGGGAACGGTCCACATCCCGTTGATTCCATCGCCGGTGTCCAGAATGTTCCAGGAAATCCACGGATGACCCTGATGGGTTCCCGGCCCTCCGCCGGTGATTTCGCCGATCAACAGCGTTTGACTGGTTCCGTCGGTGATGTCGCGGATTCGGCAGGCGGCACCGGTGACCTTCCCGCTGGAATCCACGATGGCCCCCATGACCCCGTCGGTTTCGTTAAACGGCTTGGGCCACACCGTCGAGGTGGTCAACCACTCGTAACTATCGGCGACCCCGCACATGCAGGTCCTCGCCGCGTCGTCATCCGGCGTGGGACCGACGTAGACGTTGGGATTGCTGCTGACGATGATCCATGTTTCGGAGGATTGCGAGTCGGAAGGACAGAGGTAGGTCTCGATCCGTTTTCCGCCCGCCTCCGTGTTCGGGTGACCCGGAATATGGACGAAATACTGCTCCTCGAAGTCGATGGCATCGTAAACCGCGCCTTGTTCGATAAAGGGAAGAATCAGCGCGGACCAACTGTACCACCGCGGGTGAAACATCCCGGGAGGAAAACTGGAAAAACTCGATTCATAGTTGTGCATGCCAATGGCGACCTGCTTGAACCGGCTGGCGCACTGAATTCGCCGAGCCGCTTCCCTCGCGGCTTGGACCGCCGGCAAGAGTAGGGCGATCAAGATACCGATGATGGCGATGACCACCAGGAGTTCGACAAGCGTAAATCCTTTTCGTTTCATTTCACACCTCATTTCACGCGAATTCTCCGTGGACGCGGTTCAGCGGCACGACCCGGAGCGAAGTAATCGGCGCGGGAACAATCCCGACGCGATATCGTTCTTTGCCCTCCGCTTCTCGGGGCGTGCCACTTTCCGCGTTGTTACTTCTCCATGCCCTCACGGGCACACTACGAACGCGCGCAATTATCTTTAGGGCGCGTTCATCGACGCCGAGTCGCGATCACCGCGGCAAACGCAACGACCACGAGCATCAACACGCTTGGCTCCGGGACCGCCGCCGCGGCGGTCGCGCCCCAGTTGGCGCGGACGATATCCAGGTCGGCGCTGCCGACCGATCCGTCCCCGCTGGGATCGCCGGCGGCCAAGTCGCCCGGGGTCACGGTGTTTCCCCAATTCCCGCGGACGATGTCCAGGTCGGCGCTGCCGACCATGCCGTCACCGTTGAGATCACCCGGCAGTCCTGCGGAAACCTCCGGCTTGTAGGCACCGTGGTCGAAGCGGACGTAGTCGATCAACGTGGTTCCCCCGGCGGCGCTACCGGCATCGCCGAAGTAGATCGCGTCGCGGACGAAAGACCGGTTGATCGCCAATCCCTCCTCGTTCAGAAGAACATCGTCTCGCCATAGCCAGTAAAGGCCCCCGCGGGCATCGGTATCGCGAACGACGCGGAAGACGTGAAAATCGTCGGTATTATCGTCCGTTTCAAACGTGACTCCAACGAGGGTGACGCTCGTCGCGCCGACGCTCAGGATGGCCAAATCGTTGTTATCGGAGGGACACATCACGACGTCGTACGGGGCGATGACGTCGGTCTGGTCGACGATCTGAACCCGCGTCTCCATCGTGATCCCGTTTGCCGCGGGAAATCCGACGCTTGCCCAAATGCGGCTCGGATCGTTGATGCCTCCGTGGAAGTAACACGCGTCTCCGGTATTGGGTGAGACGATCTCGAGTGTGCCATTTCCCGGGAACGAGTAGGAGGCGCCTCCTCCCACGCCGGCGACGAAGTCGCCGACTCCGTTGGAATCGAGGTCGATGGCGCCGACGTCGGTCGGATCGACATCCATGTCGTATTTGTAGGTGAATGCGTCGGACGACATCGAGTCCAAGTCATCCGCGCTGGGAGGGGGAGGAATGATCTGGCCGACCGGAGCGTAGGCGCCGCTCGTATCGACCGCCAGGCTATCGATGAGGATTTCACCGTCCTTTTGGGCCCCGGTAACGGCTCCGATGAACAGTCGCTGAAACGAATAATTCAACCCAACGAGCGAACTGTTCATCAATACGCCGTCGACCCAGAGGGAGGCTAGCCCGCCGCTCTCCTCGGCGAAACGGAGGGTGTGCATACCGTCGGTGAAATCGGTGGTCAATGCGTAGCTCTTCAGCGGGTTTCCCGCTCGTACGCGCGAGGCGCCGCCGTAGAAGGCGTGATACTCACTCATGGTGCCGTCACATGCGATGACACCGAGGGGACCCTGTTCGCTCGTCTCCGCCTGGGTGACCTGATAAGTGATCTCGAAGGTCCAACCGGGCGCGTCGACTAGAGCCTGGTTCCAAACATAGTATCCGCCGGCCGTACCCGCGTTGTCCGGCGAGTACCGCAGTTGGGTGCCTTCGACGACGCCGTTCGGGCCGTAGGGAACACCCTCTATGGTTTGCGGCGTGGGCGTCCAATCCACCGACGTCGCGAGGTCGGCTCCGTTGTAGACGAAGGTAAACGTCGACGCGTCCTTCTCCGTCATGATTTGCGCGGATAATGGCGCGGCGCACAGGCCGATCACCAGAATCGGGGTGAGAAAAGTCAGTCGTTGCATCTTGGAGGTCCTCCAATCAAAAAAACAAGGAAACTGGGGAAAAGTGGGGCGAGAGGTCCACGCGGGCGTCCGCCGCGTCTTGATCAATCCGTGGGCCGACAGGTCGTTTCGTTTGGTTTCTCTGGTCCGCGGACCGGTTCAAGGACGGCGGGGCCGCGCCGAATGGGAACCGCTCGATCGAAATACTTGTTGTTTGTTTCATTCGGGTATTTGGTGATATTGAAATCCGCCGGGTCTGACGCGTTCTTTCAGTCAGGCGTTGTTTCGAATCAGGGGTTCCGTTGGACGGTCGCGCCCCTTGTCGCTTCGCCAGTGCGGCGCTCGCGCCGTCGCGTTGCGAGGGGGAATGAATTCCGTCGGAAGAACGAGCCGCTCGGGTACGGAAGGCCGGTTCTCCGAGATTCGGACGAGCATCCGTCCGATCCGGTCGGCGGCCTCGATGTCCGAGACCGACGAGACGGCGCTGGGATACGAGTATCCGGATTCGGAATACGCGTCGTGGAATCGCTGGACGGCGATTTCGAGGTCCGTTCCAAGACGAAGCCCTCGTTCCTTGGCGATCGAGGCGATCTTCTCCGCTACCCGGAGTGATCGCGTGAGAATTCCCGTTGGGGGACTTTCGCCCCCAAGCGTCTCCTGAACCGACAGTTTCGGGGGAAGCGGGTCATTGCCCGAGAACCGGACGACCAACGCGTCGGGCCGGAAGCCGGCGTCTCCCATGATTCGGTGGATGCCGTCGAGAAAATGGTGGTCTCCCGGGCGACTTCCTCCGTCGGCGAAGAGTGCCAGCCGCCGGTGGCCGCGGTCGATCAGATATTGGGTCAACTGCCTTGCCGCCTGGCCATTGTCGACGTCGACGGAGGCCAGCGGCGCGTCTCCTTGATAAACGGAGCCGAAAACGACCGTCGGAATACGGCTCTCGGCGAAACAGCGGTACACGGCGCGCGAGCACCCCGACGCGATGATCCCGCTCCAGTCGTCGCTTTCGGAAATCCGTTCCACGAGGTCGCGAGCCGGCCACTCTCCGGTCTCCCAGGGAAGGAATGAAAACTGGACACGCACCTCGGGGATCGCTCCGCGGAGTCCCTCGATGATTGCGCCGCTCCGGGGGGCGCTCCGCTCGTCCGATTGGTTCGCGGAGACGACGTGGACGATGGCGCACCGCCGCCTTGCGGGGTCACGTCGATCTCCGATCGCCGGTCCGACGAACGTGCCTCGCGCACGTCGTCGCACAAGCACGCCGCGCTGGGCCAACTCGGCCATCGCCCGATCCGCCGTCGCGCGGCTGACGTCCAAAAACCGGGCCGCTTCCACCGCCGTCCAATACCGGTCCCCCTCGCGTAGTCCACGTCGGAGGATATCTCCTTCGAGAAGCTCCGCCAGATGATCCGTCGAAGGAATCCCCCTAGGAATGGGGTTTTGAGAGAAGTCAGAGTTCGCACCATATAGTCTCATACTAACCACTGTAACAAATGTTAGTTTTATGTCAATAACTTACCAATTAATACTCATTATAACTCTCTCGATTAAATCATTTGACATATTGATCCGAGGACGTCGAGCATCCATGGAGACGGGAGTGACACCTTTCGGCAAGAGAATGGGTACGGATGGTCCCGTGGGCAGCTCACGTTTTGCTTGTGGTGTTCTAGTGCTTTGTCAAACGTAAATGTTCGGGTTGCCGTTTTGGATTCACTCGGGAGATTACGGTGCTTCGCAATGTTGCCAACCCGTAAAACAAGTGTTGACAAAGCACTAGGTTCGTTGCCCGCGCGTCGCTATACTAACGATACTGAGGTCTTTCCACCCAGCGCCGGCATTCGCGGCGGCCGCTGCAATTCCCGGCCCCTCCCTGTCCCCCACCCGTTTCCGTACCAAAGAGGATTCCCAGGATGAGAACGAAGCAACCGAAAACACGACGCGAGTTTCTGGAACAGACGACCGGCGCCCTCGGCGGCGCGGCACTGATCAGCGCGATCTCCACCCGCGCCCACGCGGCGGAGGAGAACACGATCAACGTGGCCCTCGTCGGGTGCGGCGGCCGCGGGACCGGCGCCGCGGCGAACGCCCTTTCGACGAAAGGCCCGGTGAAGCTCATCGCGATGGCCGACGTGTTCGACGACCGGTTGGATTCCAGCTTCGAGAATCTCTCGAAGCAATTCGAGAAGCAGGTGGACGTTCCGGAAGACCGGCGGTTCCTGGGGTTCGACGGCTACAAGAAGGCGATCGACCTGTTGAAGCCGGGAGACGTGGTCCTGCTGACGACTCCACCGGCGTTCCGGCCCATGCACGTGGAATATGCGGTCGAGAAGGGGATCAACGTCTTCATGGAGAAGGCCTTCGCCGTCGACGGCCCCGGTATCCGGCGAATCATCGAGGCCGGCAAGAAGGCCCGGGAAAAGAACATCAAGATCGCCAGCGGTCTGATGTCTCGCCACTACAAGCCGCTGGAACTGGCGGTCGAGCAGATTCATAAAGGAGCGATCGGCGATCTCATCACACTATGGGCCTACCGACAACACGGCCCGGTGGGATTCTCGCCGAAGGGGGAAGGTCAGAGCGACCTGGCGCACCAGATTCGCAACTATTCCTGTTTCACCTGGGTCAACGGCAGCTTCATTCTGGACTGGCTGATCCACAATCTGGATGTCTCCTGCTGGTGCAAGGACGCCTGGCCCGTCTCCGCCCAGGGGCAAGGGGGCCGGCAGGTCCGCGACGCGAAGGACCAGCTCTTCGACCATTACGCGGTCGAATACAGCTTCGCCGACGGCACCCGGCTTTTCGCCCAGGGCCGCCACATGCACAATTGCTGGGGGTTTTTCGGCGACGTGATCCACGGCACGACCGGCTGCGCCGTTCTGGGGGAGGGAATCAACGACCCGAAGGTCTTCAAGGGGCACAAGGCGGAAAACGACAAAATCATCTGGCGCTACGACGGGCCGCCCTGGAACCACTACCAGTACGAGCACGACCTCCTCTTCGACGCGATCCGCAACGACACGCCGTATAACGAGGCCGAACGCAGCGCCTACGCAGCGCTCACCGGAATTCTCGGCCGCATGGCCGCCGAATCCGGAAAGGAAGTCACGTGGGAACAGGCACTCAACTCCGACCTCGTCCTGGCCCCCGGACTGGAGAAACTCCAGTCGCTGGACGATCCGGCCCCCGTCCAACCGGACGCCGAAGGCAACTACCCCATCGCCATGCCCGGGTTCACGAACGTTCTCTGAAGGCGCAGTCGAGCTTGACCGTTCGATGCCGTCCGCTCCAAACCTATTCCCCCGCGGACCGCGTCGTTGCGGAAGGTGGATTTCGACCGGCGGAAGAAACCTGAAGAGACCCCAAACGCGCGGCCTCGCCGCGGTTCGAGCCGACTTCTTCGCGCAACGCGCGGCCTTCGACGAATCGTCGTGCGGACGCGAGTGCGGTCGCCTATCGCCGAATGCGTTTTCCCACCTCCCGGAGCGTCTTGACGTCGATCGGGCGGAGCTTGCCGTTTCGCATGGGGGCGACGTTGAGGGAATAGATGTTGCCGTACTTCTTCGCGCCGCGATAGTGTTCGACGATCGCTTCGACCGGGATACACACCTCGTCCCACTCCGGCATCGTGTAGAACCAGCGACCGCTTTCGCTTCCTCGAAGGATGGGATAGGTAAACTCGGCCAGGCGGTATTCTTGGTAGCTTTTGGCCGCCTCGGCCCCGTATCCGGCGGCGGACGGGTCTTCCAGAGGTCCGGGACGGCCCATCTCGCCAAGACGGATGTCACCGGCGGGCTCTCCGTGGTTGAATCCGACGAAACAGCCGGGCTGGAAGCGTTTCGCCCAGGCCGTCGTTTCCGCATGAGAAAGACCTCCGTCGGTTTGGGCGTGGTCGAACCAGAGGTACTCGATCGGTCCATATCGGGTGAGGAGTTCTCGGATTTGGGCCTTCTTTTTCTCGGGGTCCTTCATGTCCGGCCACGTCCAATCTCCCTCGGAAAAATAGAGGGCCAGTTTCAGGCCGTACTTGTCGCAAGATCGTCGAACGGCGGCGAGAACGTCCGTCTTCAGCGGGCTGTTCGTCACCTTCCATTCAGTCGTCCCGGTATCCCAAAGGCAGAAACCGTCGTGGTGCTTGGTGAGGAACAGGATGTAGCCCATCCCGGCATCCTTGGCCGTTTGGGCCCATTGGTCGGTATCGCAACCGGTTGGGTTGAACCAGTCCAGGCTTTTTACGCTCCGGGTCCACTCGACGTTGCTGAACGTGCTGAACGACCAGCAGATGAACATGCCGAAGCGAAGCTCTTTCAGTTCGGCGGCCCTATTTTCCAGGTCGACCGGTTCAGTTTCGGGCTCCTGGGAGAGCACCGGAAAAGCAGCCAAAAGGCACATAAGCGGGATTGGCAGGTACAGACGTTTCGAAAATCGCATGGTTTAGGGCTCCGGAACGGTGGGTGCGTTTCCTCGAAGGTAGCCGCCGGTCGGCCTCTCTTCAAGCATATTGACGCGGACGCGCTCCAACGAACGCGTCTTCACGGTGGCGTTGGGCGGATTGGTCGGCCATTCTCGCGAGACAAAACGAACCGAACCAGGGTTTTCTTGTGAATTCCGTGCCGAGAAAAGGCCGAATTTATCCTGCAAAACACGGGGTTTTCGCCGCCGAAAGGGCGAAATAGGCGTTGATTTCCGGGTTTTTTCCCGTTTCACCCTGTTTTTTGGGCGTTTTCGCATTGCTTTTTCCGCACGGACGTCTTTAATATGGCATCATCAAAATGAAGACTTAACAGGGGTATTTCCATTTTCCAAAGTGTATGGAGGGAACCATTATGGCCAAGAACACGGCGGCCGCAGACAAAAAACCGCTTACGAAGACCCAAATCATGGCGAACCTCGCCGAAGCCACCGGCCTGACCAAGACGCAGGTTGCCGCCGTCTTGGACGCGCTTTCCGAGGAAATCTCCAAGAGCCTCAAGCCGCGCGGAGCCGGCGCATTCGCTATCCCCGGCCTTTTGAAGATCGAGCGAAAAAAGGTTCCGGCTCGGAAGGCAAAAAAGAACGTCCCGAATCCCTTCAAACCGGGCGAAACCATGGATGTTGCCGCGCGACCGGCGTATAATACGGTCAAGGTCAAGGCCCTGAAAGGCCTCAAGGACATGGTCTGACCGACCGGCGGCTGGTTTCCCGCGGTCGCGACGAGCCGTCCGGCTCGACGGCCGTCCCGAACGCCACGAACGACATAGCCACTTCCAAACCAGGGTGACCGGTTGACGAGTATCATGCCTCCTCTTTCGAGGAGACTGCTCGTCCGCCGGTCGCCTTGGTTTTTGTCTATTGAGCCCGCGAACGGACGTCGCGCCTTGTTCGACGGTCGCCGCGGAGGAATCTCACGGACGCAGATAGGAGGAGATACACTCATGACCGACCGGATTCCCATGACCCACACGGGCTACGAGAGACTCCGCGCAGAACTGGTCCACCTGAAAGAGGTCGAGATGCCGGCCATTCTGGAACGGCTCGCGGCGGCCCGTGCCGAGGGTGATTTGAAGGAGAATGCCGAATATCACGGGGCGCGGGAGAGCCAGGGCATGCTGCAGGCAAGGATCAACGCGCTCTCGGATAAACTGGGCAGGGCGGTCATTATGAATGCTTCCGGCGTCGACACGAGCGCGGTTGCCTTTGGGACGACGGTGAAGGTGAAAGACCTGGATTACGACGACGAAGAGGAATTCACGCTGGTGGGAGCGGGCGAGGAAGACTACGACAGCGGCAAGATACTCGTGACCAGTCCCCTTGCTCAGGGACTCGTGGGCAAGGCGGTCGGCGACCGCGTCGAGATCGACGTCCCCAAGGGAACGCTGAAATTCGAAATACTGGAAATCCGCGCGGCCGAGGAGTAGGCCGGGGGATGGCGGATGGAAGAGGACTCACGTGACGCGGCTCGTCGTTGATCATCGGCTGTTCATTCCTTTGGACGAAATCCACTTCACTTATGCGCGGAGCAGCGGTCCCGGCGGGCAAAATGTCAATAAGGTCAATACGAAGGCGGTGCTGCGGTGGTCCGTCGCGGTCAACGAGTCGTTGCCGGAAGCGGTCCGCGAGCGATTTCAAGAAGCATATCGGGCCCGTCTGACCAAACAGGGAGAACTGGTTCTTCACGCCGATCGTTACCGCGATGCGCCGAAGAACCGCGAAGACTGCCTCGGCAGGTTGCGCGCGATGGTCGCCGCGGTGGCCACTCCCCCGAAACCGCGCCGGCCGACAAAGCCCACGAGAGGCTCGATCCACCGCCGCCTGGCCGACAAGACGCGACGGGCGGAGAAGAAACGGCGGCGCCGCGGCCGAGATTTCGACCTCTGAGCCGGCGATCACCGCTCCCCGGTTTGCATTACCGGCGATTCTGCTATACTTCGGTTTTCCTTAGCAGCCCCACCATGAGGACCGACTCTCCATGCCTCCCCTTCGCGCCGTGACTTTCGATATGGACGGATTGATGTTCAACTCCGAGGACGTCTACACCGACGTGGGGGATGCGATTCTGGGGCGGCGGGGAAGACGCTTCGAAAAGGATCTAAAGGACGCCATGATGGGGCTGCCACCGAGGCCGTCGTTCGAAGTCATGATCGCCTGGCACGGCCTGAGCGATACTCCGGAGTCGCTCATCGACGAATCGCACGCTTTGTTCGTCGAACTCATGGATGGGAAACTCCAACCCATGCCGGGGCTGACGGACCTGCTGGATGCGCTGGAGCGGCACGGAATTCCAAAAAACATCGCCACCAGCAGTTCCCATGTCGTCGTGGATGCCATCCTACCCCAATTCACCATGAAGGATCGTTTCGATCACATCCTTGCCAGTGAAGATATCCTCCACGGAAAACCCCACCCGGAGATTTACCTCAAGTCCGCCGAAAGGCTAGGGGTCGAGCCGGGAGAAATGCTGGTGCTGGAAGATAGCCACAACGGCTGCCTCGCGGGGGCCGCGGCCGGCGCCTTTGTCGTCGCGATTCCTAGCGAACACAGTCTCGATCACGACTTTTCCATGGCCCGATTCGTGTCAACGAGCCTTGAGGACGAGCGGATTTATCGGGCCCTTGGAATCCCAAACAAGAATGGCAACAGAGAAGAGTGACCCGGCGGGCCGAAGGGGGTATTCCGGCTCGGCAGGCCTTGCCACAACCCCTTAAATTATCCATATTATTGGAAAAATTCACGGGTTCCATGCCGTTAGGGGTGGAATTGGATCGCGGCGGTGTCTATCATGGAGATGATGTCGCATTGTCGGACGAAACGGTGCTTTGTTAGGTATTATCCGACGGTTTGGGTTTGCTTGCAATGGCATCCTCCGCGTGACTTCCGATAAACGCCCCCGGGTCCGACGACGCAAGTAGTGCGCGAGACAATTTTTCGTGTAAGCGGTCGGCTAAACGCCGCGGTGGGTATCCGGTTAGAATGAACTAATCTTCCGGAGACCGGTCGCGTCGCGTACGTCTGTCGGCCCGGCGGTTCAAGCCTTTGTGGGGAGGCTATGTCATGTCGATTATGGTCCGCTGTCCGAACGGACATGTTTTGAAAGTCAAGGATTCTTTCGCGGGCAAGTCCGGACTCTGTCCAGTCTGCAAGGCGAGAATTGACGTTCCTGACCCACGCGCCGCGTCTCTGTCGGAGGACGACATCGCCGATTTGCTCGGAATCCCGCCACAGTCCCATTATTCCGGGGGGAGCGCCTCTGGAATTGCACTACACCTGCCCGAGACAAAACGGGAGGCGCCCGCCGAAACGACCGTCGGGAAGAAAATGTGCGTGAAGTGCCATCAAGAAATCGCCGCCGGTACGCACATCTGCCCCTTTTGCAAGACGTATATCGCCAGCGTTCACGATTTCTGAAGCAACGGCTCCGGGGGGGCATGCGCCGGGCCCGGACAGGTCCGCGATCGTTTCGCCTCCGCGAGTTCCGCCGTGTTCGGCGGCATCTCCCTTCATTCGCGTTGGATCGCCAACTAGAACTTGGCCGCCAAGGCGCGGGCCGCGTCTTTCGCGGCGTCGTGAACCGCTCCGACCTTGTCCGGGGGGCCAAGCGTGGGTTCCACGACGATGCTCTCGATATCCGCGAAGCCGATGAAGCCGAGGAGCGTCTCGATATAGGGTTTTTGGAAATCGAAACGCCGCCCCTGCTCAGCGGACGAATACTCACCGCCGCGCGCGTAGACGACGACAACCGGCTTGTTCTTGACCAATCCCTCGTAACCGCTCCCGGGCGAAAAACGGAACGCCAATCCGGGCTGCGTGATCACGTCGATGAGATGCTTGAGCCGGTATGGGATCCCGAAGTTCCACATCGGGACGCTGATGAGGTACTTGTCCGCGGAGGCAAAGCGTTCGAACACCTGCCGGACTTCGTTCCATGCCTCCGTTTCTTTTTCCGACGGGGTCTCGCCGTGCATAATCGTGTACTTCGCGTCGATCGCGGCACCGTCGAATTCCGGCAGAGCCGTATTCCAGAGGTCCCATATCTCGATTTTATCACCCGGATTCGCCGCCCGGTACGCGGCCACGAACTCTTGGGCAACGGCCAGCGAGCTTGAACGGCTTTTTCTCGGCGAGGCTTGAATGTGGAGCAGTTCACTCATACTTCGTATCCTTTTCGAGGTCCATGTTAGGGAAAGGCAGGCTCTACCCACCCCCCTTGTCCAATGACCGAGCGCTGAATTCGTTGGAGCTTACCGCGCCGAACCCGCCGGGAACAGTGGTTCGTCGGATGATTCGTGGAAAACGGTCCTTCTTCGTCATGAATTGCGCAACCCGAAGGGATTGTTGACCAGCGGTGAAGCGAGTGTTAGATTATGTACGTCACCCTCTGTCCACGGTCACGGCAAGGACTGAATGCATGAGACATCCGGGATTAATCGTCGTTTGGCTAGCCGCCCCTCTTCTGGCGGTAGGCGCGGAGCCTTCGGTTTCCATTGAGAAGACGTCACGAGCCTATATCGGGAAGGTCGACGGAGAACCAGCGGTGGCGTACCGATTCGCGGAAGTTCCGTTCAAACCGTACGTCGAAACGCTCGCGACCCCGAGCGGGCTGAACGTCTTGCGAGATTCGCCCGAGGATCACAAACACCACCACGCCTTGATGTTCGCGGTCACGGTGGACGGCGTGAACTTCTGGGAGGAGTATCCCGAGCGAAACCCGGGGAAGCAGGTACACAAGGGTTTCTCCTCGCCCCCCGCCGCGCTCCGCGAGGATGGATTGGTGTCCATCCGCCTTCCGGCCGAGAAAATCGACTGGAATGATCCGGACGGGACGACCCTACTGGAAGAAACGCGGAGCATCCAAGTTCAAAGGAACATGAAGAGCCCCGACGGGGGGATGGTGCTGACCTGGACGAGCCGATTCGAAGTCCCAAGGGGAAAGCCCGAAGCCGTTTTGACGGGGTCCCACTATCACGGTCTGGGCGTGCGGTTTCCGGCAAGTATGGACGGAGTCGGGACGCACTTCAACGCGGCCGGGGATCTCGGCGCCGTCTACCGGGGGAGTGAACGGCTGAGGGAGACGAAATGGACCGCCTATACGGCTCCAATCGCTGGAAAGCCGGTTACCGTAGCCGTCTTCGACGATCCGAAGAACCCCCGACCCGCCGTGATGTTCACGATGTTGCACGGATTCGCGTATATCTCGGCTACCCTTGATCTGGAGAAACGTCCGTTGACGATCGAAGCCGCCGGACCGCTTACGCTTCGTTACGGTGTCGTCGCGTGGGACGGCGAGAAATCGCCACCTGAGGTCGAAGCCGCCTATCTCGCGTGGATCGCGGCCTTGTGAATCGCGCGCTCTTCACTCCCAAATCCGGAAACGACGGTACCGTCGCGACGAGGCAGGTACTCCCACCATCCCAC
This sequence comes from uncultured Planctomycetaceae bacterium, assembly GCA_964520785.1. Classification (GTDB taxonomy): domain Bacteria; phylum Planctomycetota; class Planctomycetia; order Pirellulales; family Thermoguttaceae; genus CAZFQG01. The sequence goes on from CAZFQG010000021.1 coordinate 30,416, forward strand.
ACTAACGTCCACACGCGTAGAAGAAGCCGACCGGGCGAAATAGGCGGACGAAGGAACGGAATACGTAGCGATATTTGAGGCGGACGGCGGGTCTTACGGCCGTGGAGCCCCCGCGGTTTCCGGTTCCGGCGTGAATATCCGCTCGAAAGGCGGCTCCTCCGCGTCGTCCGACGTCCCTTCATTCCGGATCGGCCCGGGATCGATCCACAACCCGCGTGAGTCGAGCTGGGCGATGCCCATGTCGATATTCAGGTTCATTCGTTGGACTTCATTATCGACCCAAACACCTGCGAAGTCATTCTGTGCGCTCAACAATCCGGTCAAGGCCGTAACGACGTCACGAGCGGCGGTCGGACCCAGATCGGACCCCTGCCCCGGCCTCGGGCTGGCGGTGAGTACGAGACGCGCCTGGTCGACCTGCGAAATGGCGACCTGAACGGCCACCCGGTTGAGTTCGAAATTGAGCTGGTCCAGCTCGATGGCGCGGATCGTGACCCTCAGGCTGTCGGTGACGCGGTCCTCGTAGGTGTAGTACTCGCGCCGGGCCCTCTGGTACTCGATGAGCGTTTCTCGATAGGCGTTTCGCTCGGTTAGCCGAGTGAAAGCCCCATCGAATTCCAGACCCACGCGAAGCCGGCCGGTCGTTCCGCGGAAGCGGAAGGGGTGATTTCCGTGGGTGTTGATATCTCCGCTGAAGGTGACGTCGAGGTCGCTTTCCAGTTCGTTGGAAACGACCTGGATCTGCCGCCATCGGTCGACGAGGGCCGCCCTGGCGTTCATCCAGTCCCGACGGCATCTGCGCGCCGTTTGGATCGCTTTCTCGAAACCGATTTCCGTCGGAACCAGCATGGCCGTCTCCACCCGGACGCGCGCTTGCAGAAGCGACAATTCGAAAAGGGTATCCGATAGTTCGCTTACCAGATCGATCATCGTTTCGCGCGATTGCGGATCGATGCCAGCGTCCGACTCCATGAGCGGATCGAGACGGCTGAGTATATTCTGTATTCGGGACGCGACACAGAGGGTTTCCTCCTCGCCCTGGTTCTCCTTGGTGTCCTGGAAAAGTTCCCTGTTGAAAGCGGCGACGCGTTCGTGAAGCAGATCGACGTCGCAGATGCTCTGCGCGAGCTGGCCGGTCCGGAACGGCTCGCGCGCGGCAAGGGCTCTGAGTTGGACGGCCCGGGCGGGCAAGGCATCCAGAAGTCTCCGGTAATCCCCATGAACCTCGTCGAGCATCGCCGTCGCCTCCGCGCGAATTGCTCGGTACCGGCTCGATAGTCCGAAACCGGCCAGCGGTTCCTCTCGGCGGCGGAGGTGTTCAAGCATCGTACTGGCCGCGTCCTGCGCGCCGGTGAGTCTCGGATTGATCAGGACGAAGGGATCGAGCATCCGGTCGTCGATTCGGATGTCGAGTTGGGGCGGCAGTCCCAGCTCGATCTTGAACGAATCCAAGTTGTTTTGATAGTTGTTTTTCAGTTCCAGGAGGCGAATCTGCGAACTGATGAGGCTCTGCCTGGTTTGTTCCAACTGTAACGATCGAACTCGACCGGCCTCGGTGAGCGCGGCAAAGAGGTCGAGAATGCCCCTTAGTCCCTCCACGTTGAATTCCTGGTTCTGAATGGAGATTTGATCGAGCATCAATCGCATGATCCCGCCAACCCCGCTGCCGCGAGAACCGGGGCTGAGTGAACCAATCGCGACCCCACCGCGCCCCGGACCGGTAATGGAACCGCGCCCCGCGACGATCCGGGCATAGAACTCGCGTCTGTACCGTTCCATCTGACGGATATTCGCGACCAGCGCGCGTTCCGAGTCGGTCAAGTTCTCCAAGACGACGTCCCGGCCGCCGTAACGCAAAAGCGGTTGCAGGAACGTGAAATCCACGAGCGTGTGGGCCGTGTAGTCGTCCGGTCCGGCGAATTGCCACACCAGAGAATTCGCCGCCTGAACGACCAGCTCGCCGCCGGTAGCGAAGAGTTTTCGCAATCTCGCGTCGGTGTCGACCGCCAGCAGACTGGAGGAGCGACCGCCGACGCCGCCGCGGTCGGGCCCGTCGGCCGTGAAAAATGTATCGTTTCCCCCGTAGAACTGCCAATCGAAACGGAACCGCTGGAAGGTCACGTCCAAGGCGGATAGATAGAGGTGCTCCAGCCGTGTCTGGTACTCGGGTGACTGGAGCAGCGCCAGTTCAACCGCCGAACAACGGTCGAGAACGAGCTGGCCCTCGTCGTCGACGGGAAGGAAGCACAGCCAGAACGGGTTCGCCACGAAGGGCGTTTTGCCGTAAGACCCCCAACCCGGCCAACCTTGCTTGCCGTCCACGCACTGCATGAGCCGGTGGGAGACGGGATCATCCGGCGGTTGTGGGGGAAAATCCGGAGGGCCCGGCTGAAACATCCGAGACTTCGAATTCGGAGTGATCGTGTAGTCCGGGATATCCCACCGCGTCCCGCGCCGAGCACGATCGATAAGCGTGTAGACCTCGTCGTCCGCCTGCCGCCGGTAAAACCCGCGCGAGCAGCCGGTGACCGGAACCGAGCACACCGCACAGGCCAGAAGCAGCAGGATCGGGCCGCGAAGATGCGAAGGGAGTTCGACTGGCGGACGGGGAATTCTCATCAATGAATGTCTGTAGGGAAATTTCGTCGAACGGCGACGCGCCGAACTGGAGAACCGATGGGCCCCCGCGCAGCGTGGCGCCCCGCCGGGCGAGAAATCTCCGGGGCAAAAGGGACGTGACGTCGTCCATCGGTTTTTCGGTTCGCGAAGAGCAAGGACTTTAGCGTTTGTATCGAACAGGAAACTTAATTAGGATCCGGTGAATTCGTGGATATTGTCAATATTGCCGATTAGAAGGCCGATAGTGCCTATGCTGATGTTTCCGCGAATCCACCGTTTCGGATGGTTGGAAAGGAGCCGTATTCGAATACCCCTCGTTTGGCACCCAGAATAAGATTCCCGTTGCATGTGGTTTAACAGCAGAGCTTCACGATTCCCCGTCGGGCTGTTCTTATGTCTGATTCTGGGCCATCCCGGGTGGCTCCTAGCCGACGAAAGGCATGAACCACGGGTATTACCCCAGGGGACGCAAGCATACCCCCTGGGAACGGATTCAGGAGTGAAACGGATTCCGTCGCGTTGGGAGAAGGGCGAAGATACCCCGGGTCTCAGGCCGGTCCTTTTCGACCGACCGGCTCCCGTCGAATGGGAGGACCCGACCGACGAGGTCTCTTTGGCGGATTACCAGCAACTGGGGAGCCTTGCCCCGGATTCCGCCGAGATGCCGTCGCCCATTATGCAATCGACGGCTTGGTCTTCGCAGAGAACCGGCGTAGATTGGGCGCTTCGCGCAAGAATCGTCGAGCTGGAAAAAAAATACGCCGAACTCGAAGAGAAGACCGTAAAGAAGAAAGAGGAGCCGGTCACCGTTAAACTTGGTGGCCGTCTCGAGGTGGATTGGGCCACCTTTTCCCAGGATCCCACCAACATAGCCGTCTACGGAAACACTAAGAACGGCTGCCAGGTCCGCCGAGCAAGGCTTTCCGTGGAAGGCGATGTCTACGAAGTGGTCGACTACCAACTGGAATTCGAGTTCGCCGACTCGGCCGATACCGACATCGCGCCCCTCGGGACGCTGCAAAGCACGGGCTTCAAGACGTCCTACATCGGTATTAAGGAACTCCCACTCGTCAACCGTTTCCGCATCGGCTTCTTGAAGGAGCCGATGGGTCTGGAGTGGGAAACCAGCAGCCGATTCATTCCGTTCCTGGAACGCTCGATGGCGACGCTGGCTTTCGTACCCCGGCGGAATCTGGGGTTCGCATTCGCGGATTGGTCCGCGGATGAACGGACGACATGGTCTTGGGGTATCTTTCGACCGGAAACGCACGACCAACCGCCGGTTCGGTTGTTGGATCATTCCGGAACCGCGTTCACGGCGAGGGTGACCCGATTGCCCTGGTATGACAGGGCATCCGGAGGGCGAGGTCTATTCCACCTGGGATTGGGGTACACGGTCCGCGGCAGCGATGATCATACCCTGGATATCGACGCGAGAGAGGAATCGAGATTCGGACCGAACATCGTCAACACCGGAAACATCCCCGACGTCCAATTCTGGCAGGTTCTCGGACCGGAAGCCGCGTTCGTTTACGGACCGTTCACGGTTCAGAGCGAGTTCTACCACATGGCGATCAATCGGGGAGACCTGGGAACGCTCGACTTCAACGGCTACTACGCCGAACTCAGCTACTTCCTCACCGGGGAGAACCGACGGTTCAATCCGCGAGCCGCCCAGTTCGAGGAGGTGGTTCCGTTCGAGAACTTCTTCCGCGTCCGCGATGAATCCGGGCGGATTCAGACCGGAAGGGGGGCTTGGGAGATCGCGTACCGGCACACCTATTTGGACCTGGAGAGCGTCCCGATCAGCGGCGGCAGAGCCGGCAGCCACGCGATTGGGCTCAACTGGTATCTGAACACCAACGCGCGTCTCATGTGCAACTATATCTTTTCCAGGGCCACTCCGGGCGAGGGCAACCCGATGAGCAATTCCAGCCTCTTCGAATTCAGGGCACAGATCTACTTCTAATCGGCGCATGCCGCCGGTTGACATCCGGTCGGCGTTCTCCTTATGCTGGTAGTACTTGTTCAGTCCTACCAATCCGAGGAGGGCCGCACCATGCGACTCGCGACGTTGTTCATCATGTTCACCGCATTTGCCGTGTCGACCGGGTGTTCGCCTTCCAATACCGGTACGGCGGAAGGGACCGTCTCGCTACGAGGCACGCCGATTTCCGCCGGCAGCATCGTCTTCGAAAACCCCGCCACCGGGTTCTCCATCTCGACCCCCATTCAGGCCGATGGGTCGTTTCGCGTCAAGACCTCCAAGGGAGACGGGCTCCCTGCCGGCGACTACCGTGTCGCTGTCGTACCGGACGCTTTTCCGGTAACGGAAGGAACGCAAGTCCTCGTCGGGATGAATGCCGCCGCGAACGTGCAGGCCGCTCAAGCAGTTCCTATTCCCCAAAAGTACCGTGCGACGGCATCCACGCCTCTTATGGCGAAAGTCGAGGCCGGGACAAACCCTCCGTTCCAGTTCGATCTAACCCCCTGACCTCCGCTCGTCCAGCAACTCGGTTCCTCTGCAAGCAAAGAGATTGGGATGAGAATAATGTTTTCGCGAAGTGTTGTATTTTTTCTTCTATTGTCCGTCGCGTTTGCTCTGGATGGTCCGATCGCGTCGATGTGCGTCGCCGTGGAGGACGCACCGTCCAAGGAGCACCCAGCCCCCCTCTTTTTCTTCGAGAACGCGTTACGGACCCCTGGAGCGCAAGGAACCTTCTCACTGGAGGAGTACGAGGCGAGGGTTCGTCGGTGCCGCGAGATGGGATATGCCGGGGCGGAGGTTTCCGTCGGTCCTGATTTCGCGCGGAAGAAGGCAATCCTTCTGCAACAAGGCCTGAAGCCGTTCACGACCTATGTGGGAATCCGGGTGAACGATCCGGAGAATCCGTTCGTCCCCGGGCTCCGGGAGGCGATTGAGGGGCTGAAGGGAACCGGCGCGGTGGTGAATCTGTATCTCCTGGGCGTGCCGTCGGGGCAGGATATTGAAAAGAACGACCCGATCGCGGTGCGCCGCATCCGGCAGGTGGCCGACTGGGCCGCCGACTCGGGGCTGAAGGTGGCCCTCTACCCCCACGCCTTCTTCTATGTCGACAAAGTAGAGGACGCCGTTCGCCTCCTCCAAAAGGCGGACCGGCCCAACCTCGGGTTGATCTTCAATCTGTGCCATTGGTTGAAGGTTCAAGGACCGGGAGACTTGGACGGTGTTCTCCAAGCCGCGAAGCCGTATCTCTATTGCGTCTCCGTCAATGGCGCCGATGCCGGCGGTCAGGATTGGGACGCGCTGATCCGTCCCCTGGGCGAGGGCGATTTCGATGTCGCGCTCGTCGTGAAGAAGCTTCGGGAAATCGGCTACACCGGGCCGTATGGATTGCAATGCTACAACATCAATCTGCAACCGGAGGACCACCTCGGCCGGTCCATCCGTGCGTGGAAGACTATTTGGGCGGACAGCTTTCGCTAAACGCGCCTTGAGAGTTCGATATGTCGGAACCTGAATTCGAAGGGCTGCCGGTTATTGACACGGGGGGTGAATCGAAGCAGACGTTTGCGCGGACGAGGTCGCCGTGGCCGGTCTACATGGGTCTTGGCGTTTTGGCGACCGTGTTGATCGGGGGCCTTGCTTGGTTGCATTTCCACTTTTCACGAGAGCAGGTGAAAGAAGCGAAGTTGGTGCCGATCCAGGATTGCGTCGCGGTGGAGGGGCGTCCGCTGGAGTTTCAAGCCCTTATCGTAAACGCTCCTTCCCAGCAGCCTTCGTCGGCGCGGTTTTTTCTCGCCGAGGCGCCGAAGGGGGCCGTGATCGACCCGGAATCGGGGCGGTTTTCATGGACCCCGACGGAGCAAGACGGGGGGAAGGAATTCTCCGTCCGGCTCCTGCTAAAGAGCCCCGAGTCCAAGCGGATGCTGGATGAGCAGCGATTCACTATTCGCGTCCGCGAACACAATGAAAAACCGGTTATCGAGGAGACTCCCGTTCGAGAGGCGAAGCCGGGCGAAACCGTGGAGATTGCCGTCGCGGCCCACGATCCCGACGACCCGCCGCGAGAGCTGGAGTATTTCTTGGTTGGCAGGAACCCATCCGGCGTCACGATCGACCGCGCGACCGGAAGACTCCGCTGGCCGATTCCGGACGATATCCGGCCCGGGACGGTCACCCTGGGTGTTGGCGTCCGCGAAGTCGGTCCGCGTCCGGCTTCGACAAAGGGGGCGATTACCATTCGTATCGTGCCCGCGGAACCCTCCGACCTGGTCTCCCAACGGGCGCCCATTCCGGAACCCGAGCCCGAGCCGGCCGCGCCGAAGCCGCAAGTCGCCGAGCAGCCCGGTGCACGGAATAGTTACGCGGATGCGGACGCCATCGCCGCGGAGGACGCCATCCTCCTGAAGCACTTCGACGACAACGACTACTTCCTTCCCAAGCAGTATCCGGTGTTCCGCAAGGTGTATGCCGAGCGATTCGAGCGAGAGAACCGAGATACGCTGGCTACCGGCTATGGCGGGAACGCCGCGGCGGTGGCCAGGCTGTTCGAGGCATCGCCGGAGTTGGGGGAGACGTTTTACACGGCGCTCGATCCCGATCGCGATAAGGTCGGCCCGGCGGCGAGGCTCTTTGGGGAGTTGGTCGAGGCGTTTGCGAACGCGTTTCCCGCCTACGGAGAGCTGGCGATCGCGACGGCCGTCGTTTGGGATGACGAAGGGGCGGTCTACTCCTACGAAGGGCATCAGCGGCGGACCAAGAGTTCTCCCCCGGAAGGGCGGATCGGGGCCGTCGCCAACTTTCAATACTGGCTCGATTCCGAGCCGGTGATGCAGGGACGAGGTCGGTTCCTGCCGTGGGAGTTCCTCACCCATACGGTCAATCACCGGACCCCCCTCATTGAACGAAAATGGGCCCAGGACAACTACCTGTCCAAGCGGGTGATGATCGGCAAGTGTTACGGCGAAGTCCCCTACGACGTCGGGATGCTCGAAAGCGGCTCGGAAACGGCCAAACTCAACGGCCATCCCTACAACCTGCCCAACCTTCTAAGATACGGGGGCGTCTGTGCCATGCAGGCCGATTTCGCCTCTCGCGTCGCCAAGTCGTTGGGCGTTCCGGCGGCGTACGTCTCGGGCGAATCCCGCAGCGGCGATCGCCACGCCTGGGTCATGTGGGTTGAGCTTCTGAGCGCTTCGGCGAAGCAAATCGAGTTCGAATTGCAGTCGCACGGCCGGTATCTGGGCGATCTCTACTACGTCGGAACGCTCGAAGACCCGGTTTCGGGAAAGGCCGTTACGGACCGGCAGTTGGAGATGCGGCTGCATACGGTGGGACTCAACCGAGACGCGAAGCGACACGCCGAGCTGATCATGAAGACCTGGCCGCTTTTCGAGAAGGAGCGGCCGATGGATGTCGGACAACAAATCGCCTTTCTCGACCGGGTCATCCGCCTATGCCCCGGAAACGAGCAGGCCTGGCATTCCTTGGCCGAACTGGCTTCCTCCGGGAAGGTGGAACCTCGCCACCGCAAGGTCGTCGGAAAAATCCTGGATTCCCTTTTCACTACGTTCGCCGCCTTCCCCGATTTCACGTGGGAGATTTTTCCGGACCTCGTCGGGTACGAAAACAATCCCCAGCGGCGCCGTCGGTTGTTCGAACGCGCGATCTCGCTGTACGTCGCGCGGGAGCGCCCCGATCTGGCGTGCGATGCCGTTCTCCATTTCGCGGACGAGTTGGCCGCCCGGCGGGAATATCAGATCGCGGCCCAGGGACTCAGCTCCACGATCCTGGCGTTTCCGACCGAAGGCCGGTATGTTCCGAAGATGATCGACCGACTCGAAGCAATCGTGCCGGAACTTCGCGACGGTGAGAAGAACATGGTGGGGCTTTACGAAATGCTCCTTCCCCGAATCCCCAAACTCCGCGGAAACCGCCCCAGCAAGTACTGCATCGAAATGATCGAAAAGGCCATTCCCCGATTCCAGTCCGGCGGCCGCGGCGAATTGGCCGCGCTGTGGACGGTGGAATTGCGGAAGCTCAAGGGAGCGAATTAGCCGGCGGTACCGCCCATGTTCCTCGGATACAACACCAACGGATTCCCCCACCACTCGCTTGAGGATGCCGTCGGCGTTCTCACCGGCCTGGGGTACCAGGGCGTGGGGATTACGCTCGACTATCATGCGCTAGCCCCGGGGTCGCGGCGTCTCGCCGAGCAGACGGCTTGGCTCAAAGCGTTTCTGGTGGAGCACGGGATACGCTCGGTCATCGAAACCGGGGCACGTTTTCTGCTCGATCCACTCCGCAAGCATGAGCCGACGCTGATTTCCCCGACGGCGGAGGAACGGTCGCGCCGCGTAGCGTTCTATCGACACGCGATCGACACCGCGGCGGAGTTGGGGGCCGATTGCGTCTCCATCTGGTCCGGGACGCCGCGAGATGGCGCGACTGAGGAGGAACTTCTGGGGTGGCTCGTCGAGGGACTGGAGGAGACGCTCGACCATGCCGCGAATAAGGGGGTGATGGTCGGTTTCGAACCCGAACCGGGAATGCTCATCGACACAACCGCGGCCTTCGGACGCATGCTCAAGCGATTTGATCGTCCCAACCTGGGACTAACCCTCGACATCGGGCATCTCCAGTGCATGGGGGAGCCGATTCCCGAGTCGATAGAGACGTGGGCGGATCGCCTCGTAAACGTTCACATCGAGGACATGTGCCGCGGCGATCATACCCACCTGTTTTTCGGGGAGGGGCAAATCGCCTTCGACGCCGTCTTCGCGTCGCTAGGGGCCGCTGGGTACGCGGGAGGGGTTTATGTTGAACTTTCGCGGCACGGTCATTTGGCGCCAAGCATCGCCCAGCGAGCCAAGGAGTTCCTCAGTCCGTTGTTCGACGCGATCCGATCTTGAGTCCGGGACAGCGTCTCCCAAAGCTGGTCGGCCGCCAGTACCGCGTCGGAACGCCACTCCCTCTGCGTCTGAAGGGCCGAGTCGACCGCCTGTTCCACGGAGGCCCGCGTCGCCGTTGGCGCGGACGGCACGGAGCCGACGCGGACTTCAAACGAGTCTCGCGCGCTTGCGATGCCGTCCGAAGCGGTAACCTGCACGAGAAACGCACCAGTGTACCCCGCCGGAGGATCGATGGTCAATACGCCTCCGCTGACGCTCAGCCCGATCGTCGATAAGGGCGTCAGTTGGGGCGCCGCGGCGTTAAACAGCCGGTACGGATCGGCCCAGTACTCGCTGCTGAGGGTGGTGATGCGCGTCGAGGAGGTGAACCCGCTGGGCCAGCGGTGGAGTTCCCCGTTGGGGAGCAGGAAGTACCAGTTGTCGCTGGAATCGGCGAAGTACTTCTCATTGTGGCCCCGGTGGTTGTAGCCGAACCCGCGCCACGCCTCGACGAGGCCCTTGCCACTCGCGAACTCATGGGCCCTCTGGGCGACCAGGTTCGTCGTGAAGGCGCTGACGGTGTACGAAATCGCATCCCCATCGGCGTCGCTCACCCCCAGATTCACCGTGCAGGTATCCGCGTTGTGCGACATCGTCACGTCCGCAAGCGGCTGCGCGAACCGGGGGGCGCTATTGGTCACGCTGACGGCGAACGTATCGGTGGTGTTGGCCAGTCCGTCGCTCGCCGTGACACGGACGAGGAAATCGCCCACGTACCCCGCCGGAGGATCGATGGTCAATACGCCTCCGCTGACGCTCAGCCCGATC
>CAZFQG010000021.1:40835-46008 GCA_964520785.1 uncultured Planctomycetaceae bacterium
CGAACCCGCGCCACGCCTCGACGAGGCCCTTGCCACTCGCGAACTCATGGGCCCTTTGCGCGACGGCGTCGACCGTTTGGGCGACGGCCGACACGGTGAATGAACCGGCGGCCGGAATCTTAAGAGCCACCTCTACTGTGCCGCCCGGCCGCGCGGCGGCGTCGGCGATTTCGACCGTCGGACCGCTCACTTCGGCAAAGCCTTCTGCCTTAATGGAGAAGCCTGAACCTCCGACCATCGCGTAGGAAGTCAGTTCGACATAGTCCTCTCCTTCAAAATCCTCGAACAGGGCCGTGTCGATTCCACCAGCCGTGGATCGTGCAACCACCGTTTCGAAGCCACGAAGCTCGTTGTAGAATCCGCTGCCCGCCATGGTTACCTTTGACCCGTTCGCCGTGAAGGTATCCCAGCCGGCGGAGTCGCCGAGGACGGCTTCGTCATTTCCTCCGTTGGCGAAGAGTATGATATCCCGCACGTTGCCGACGGAGACGTCGTATCCTTCCGCCGTCATGGTCGCCGAGTTCGGGTTGATTACGGCCGAATCGTCCCCACTGGAGCCAATGAGATGCGCTTTGTCGGTCCCGGTTCCACCGTTGAAGCCGAAAACCCCCGCGCTCGCCGCGGAGAACATGTATTCCACGCCATTGATCCGCATCCAGTGCGTCAGCGTACTTCCACTGAAATAGAACGTGTCATTCCCGCCGGTACCGGCGACCATTACCACATTTCCGTCTTGAGAGACGAGATTCGTGAGTCTGAGATCGACCTCCGACGAGGTCCCGGTGAGACCCACGATATAAGTGGTGCCACCGGTAACCTGGTAGTCGAACCGGATGCCGCCGTCAGTCAGTTGGTTGATTGACGCCGTGCTCAAGGCGCTATAGTCGACGTCGTACAGGGTCATCTGACAGGTGCCGGTCCCGAAGAGGGCCTCGCCGGTGGCGAACCCGTCACGCAGCGCGGTAAACGAGTACCAAAGCGGCGTCCCGGAGACCCCGATTCCCGAGACCGTGTGTTGAGCCACCGTACCCAGATTGACGACGCTCGGACCACCACCGATGAGGGATTCCTCGGCCAGCATTTCGTCCCAACCCGTGTCGGCGACGAACGCGAGAACCGAGTCCGAGTACAATGATTCGTAGTAGCTCGTATCGTCTCCGGCAACGGGTAGATAGATCGAAAGCCCGGTGGTGCCAAAGATCGTGGAGACCTGGTGCAGAACGACCGTATCGAGCACGGAAAGGACCCCCTGCGCCGCGGCGGTAATCTCGGCGCTGAACCCGGCCGCGATGGTCCGCGTCATGAAATCGCCCAGATCACGGAACGGGATCCCGTCGTCGCCGCCAAACTGAATCGAGGCGGAAGCGACGCCCCAGAGTGAACTCCAGTCGAATCCCGTGGTCGAGCGGACCGCGTGCGTGAAGGAATCAATCGTCGAAACAAGGTTATCGGACAGGGTATCGAGATCCACCGCGGAGAGCGTGACCGTGTCGGAAGTATATCCGGGCTGGTCGACGTAGGCATCGACGATGTACCGTCCCAATGTGGCGGCGTCCGCCTGCGGAGAACCGACCAGGTCTTGCAGAAAGGCGTAATTCCACCCGTTTCCGGGTTCCAGTTCTTCGGATGCGACCATCACTTGGGCGTAGTCGGCGAACTGATAGCCGATTTCCGTCATTCCCATGAGGCAGGCGTCGAATCCTAGTAAATCGAGCGTGATCCCTCCGGGCAGACCGGCCGCGACGGCTGATAGTCCATCGATCGAGAGTGACGAACCGGACGTGTCGTCCGTGCAAATCCCGGCGAATCCGTCCCCATGGTCCCACAGAATCAGCGCGTAACGCTCGGCGGCATAGTTCGTCGTGGACCAGGCCACGAACTCGGCCAGGACGTTCGGATCGCCCATATCCATTTCGCCGATCGATTCGCCCCAGGTATTCCCAGGGACGTCCCCCTGTCGGACCAACCCCCGCCGGGTGTCCCGCCAGTCGCCGTATTCGGACGAGTACCCGGCAATACGGTCCATCTGCACGATGATATTAACATTGTTCGACGAACCGACCTGAGCCATCTCCAGGAAATCGTCGATGGCATATTGTTCGAGGTCGTTGTCGGCCGCCATGTAAATCATGACGGTCCAATCGGCCGGCTCTCCCCCCCCAATCTCGGTTCCAAAACCGATCGGCCGCGCGCTGGTGGTTTGACCGACGTAGACGCTTACGCTCTGCGTCGCCGTGCCGGGCGTCGTTCGGGTCATTTCCGGTGGCGAAACGGCCCCTACGGCGTACGTCCCTGCTTCGAGGTCGGAGAACGTGTAGATTCCGGAGTTCGTGGTCGTCGCGGTCAGCTCCCCGACGTCGTATGCTCCGTTGCCGTTAGCGTCTATGAAGACGGCAACACCCCCTATTCCCGCCTCACCGGCATCCAGGGTACCGTCGCCATCGGCGTCGTTGAAGACGGTGCCCGTGAGGTTTCCCGTGGTTCCTCCGCCACCGGCGGGTACTCCGTCGATTTGCAGCGCCGTCTCGGGATCTCCGAGCAGATTCGTCTCGAAGTAGACCCACCTGGCGGTTCCGTCCGGCCGGATTCTACCGAGGTTTTGCATCTTGGAGAAGTTGTTCGCGTCGCCCATGCTTCGGATGCCTTCGTCAAAGACGGCACCCCAGAATTCATCGGCGTAGATATGGCTGGTCCCGTAGAGTATCCATTGGCCGGGAGAGTACCACCCATATCGGGAATTCATGATCACCCCGAACGCGCCGTTCTGATGGACCACGTGCGCCTCGGCGATGCTGATGTCCCGCATGTCGAAGGCCCCGGACAAACAGCCCTGGGAATACATGAAATAAGGCACCGCGTTCTGAAAATTCGTGCTCGCGTAGAGCTTGGCGTTGTAGCGGTCGTTGGCATGGCCGAGGTGGTTTACGAGATGGGCCCCGGAGTTCAGATCGGCCAGAAACTGGCTGCCGGACCAACTCCCGTCGCGTTCGTAGTGCTCGATCACGGTCCAGCTTCCCGGGACGTGGGCGTCGACGATCGCCTCGCAGGAAACGGCGGCGTAGGTCTCCACGTCCAGTCGCTCGCCCAGCGAGATGAACGTATCGTAGTACGGATGGGCGTTCTGCTCGTACCAGATCGTCTTGTTGACGAAATTCGTCGCCTCGGTGGAATTGCTGACCGGCGCGCGGCCCACCGCCAGTTCCGGGACCAGATCAATATCCGTATGCCCCGCCCAGTCCGTCGCCTCGCCCCATCGAGAGTCTCCATCCCCGTTCCAGGTTCCGTCCAAACAGGCGTAGTACATGTCCGTCGCCATGGCCGTTTCGACTTCATTCCCGGCCCAAGATCCGCTGTCGACATACACGCCCCGGACCGGAACCACCTCGACGTCTCCGCCGAGGAGAACGTACGAAATCCCCCAGTTCGCGTACGCGTCCTGCAGGAAGTGGCGGATACGGTCTTGGTTGTCTCCCGTCTCGGTACCGGTGTAGTTCGCGTAGATGTATTCCGTCGTGACAAGCGTCGCCGACACGCCTCGACTATTCTTCTGGTCGACCAGCGGTTGAAACTCGTCGGACAAGGCGTGCGAGGTTACAATAACGTAATCGTAACTCCCCGCGCGCGGCAGCCGGTCCGACGTCCTGCTCTGCGAGCCCTCCCGAGTGTACGTCTCCAGAAGCTCCGGATTGAGCACCTTCTCGGCCACCGACGCGATTTCGGACTCCAGACCTCGGTAGGCGGCGTAGTCCGCCTCGATTGCCTCGGTCGTCAGAGTGACGTCGATCCGAGAGTAGAACAGAAGGTTCCCGGCCGCGTCCAAGACGACTGGAAATAGATTCACGGAGGCGAGACTGAACCCGGAAAAGATGCCGTTCGCGAACTCCACGGTTCGGGTGCCGATTCCGCCGATGGCAAACAGATCGGCGGCGGAAACTCCCGCGGCACCCCATTCCACCGCTCCATCAATGACCGAAGTTACCACGGGAACGGCAAGCTTCTCGACGCCACCGGCCAGAACGACCGCCTCACCGTACGAGACCTCGGCGTCAACGACCCTTGTCCCCTGTTCGAGCAGGACCGTCTCGGCTCGATATGGCAGGAGAGGATCGCCCGCGTTGAACCAAGAATCGATTCCATCCAGCCGGGCGGTGAGCCCCTCGTCGGTGAAGACTACCTCGGGCGTTCCCTCGAATCGGAACTCGAAGCTCAAGTCCACGGGGGTCGCCGAGAGAAGCTCGCGGTTCTCCAGCGGCTCCAGACGTAGCGAGGTGGGGCGGCGGGCCTTCTTCCGCTCGAAAAACCGAAAGAGCCCGTTCGAACCGGAACGGCGAAGTCCGGTGGCCTCCCGAAGACGTGATACGACATCCATAAGAGGATTCACTGAAGACATATCCGGTTTCTCCAAGGGGCGACTCTGGAAGCTCGTCGATCGGTGCCGAAACTCGCCGGCGGCGAAATCACCGTGAGAATCGGTTTGTCGGTGCGTCGCCGGTGAACAGGAAAAGTAGTCCGCCGCCCTCATGAGGCTTGGACGGCGCTGGAATAGTGTCGAAAAGTGCGTTACTCTTCAAATGAACAATACTTTTCTTGTCCGAGCGAGGTCGTCCCGCGGCCGTGAGGGGGGCGTGCCGGGCGCCCGTCGTCCGTCGGGATGTTCCGGTCGTAACGAAACGTGACGGAAAACAACACGGCGTGTTTCCATTTCCGCGCGCTTGCGTTGCGATTTTACCTAAGGTAGAATTCCGGAAACGCAAGGCCGCCCCCTCCACATCGCGGGATTCGCGGCTTGTTTGCCTGAACCAGCGGGCGCTGCCACCCGAATTCGAGGAGACTTCAATGCACGTCAGTTCTTTTCGCCGGCGAACGAAAAGACCGGTTCCGCTCCGGTCGCCATTGTTATTAGGGGTTTTCACGGTTTGCTGCCTTCTTGCCGCCGCGGCAGGGGCCGAGGTCCGTGTCCTACCGGATGGAGAATCGCCCCAAGACGCGCGTCTTCAAGGCCTGGCCAACCTCAACGACTACTTCCCCTTCGCGCCGCCGGAGTCCCAACAGGCGTGGGAAGTCCGCGCGGAGCAGGTCCGCCGCCAGATTCTCCTGGCGACCGGCCTTTGGCCGATGCCGACGAAGACGCCGCTCAACGCGGTGGTCCATGGAAAGATCGACCGGGAGGGGT
>CAZFQG010000022.1:0-45258 GCA_964520785.1 uncultured Planctomycetaceae bacterium
AACTGGGAGTTTCACCAGCCCGCGCTGGAAACAAGACCGGCGCTGAAAAAAGTCTTCGCCGAACTGGATTCCGCCGCGGAGTCATACATCGAAGAGTTGATGGATGAGGCCCAACGAGGGAGACTCTCGTTCGACGGTCTTTGCGAGGCGAGGTATCGGGGCGCGACCGCCGTAGCCGTCTTTCCACAACCCTTGCCGGGTAAGGCGGGCATCCTTTGGGTCTGGCGTCCCGCGTCGGGCTATGCCGATGTGGCCGTCTCGCGACTTGTTGGAATGGCACTCGATTTTTTCCTGGCCCGCCGCGCACGGTTGGTCTACGCCCTGTTTCCGGATGTCCGGCCGGAATTGGAAAGTATTCTCTCGAACCACGACTTCCGCTTTCTCGCCGAGCTGCATTATCTCGGCTGTCCGAGCGAGGAGTTCCCTCGGGAGGAACCCGATCTGGGGCTGGAGTTCGAGCCGATTTCCCCGTCGAACTGGGACCGGTTCGCGCGCGTTGTCGAGGAAACCTACCTGGAAACCCTCGACTGCGCCGACCTCAAAGACGTCCGTTCGATCGGGGATGTCCTCGATGGGTACCAAGGGATCGGGAGCTACTCCCCCGAGCGTTGGTTCCTTGTCCGCCACGGGGGGGTCGACGCCGGATGCCTTCTCCTCGCGAAGCACTGCGCCCAAGATGCGCTGGAATTGGTGTACATGGGTATCCTTCCGAAATATCGAGGTAGAGGATTCGGGAGATTGGTTGCTCGGTATGCCCAGTGGGTCGCCGGTGTTTCGGGGGTATCGAGAATCCTCCTGGCGGTGGATTCGGTGAACGAACCTGCCGTTGCCATGTACGCCTCGGTCGGATTCCGACGGTGGGATCGGCGACGCGTTCTCTGTAAAGTCTTTCAGTCGAAAGGGTAATGACCGAGGGACATCGGCGATCGCGAATCGCGGCTTTTCGGCTCAAACAGTTTTTCCACTGGAGGGTAGCGCCAGGCCGAATCGCGAGTGGGTTTCCGGTGAGGGGGGCGGAATGTGAAAAGCTCCGGTTGAAACAAGGTTTCGGGGCGGCACGGCGGAAAAGCCGGGGCCGATTATTAGCGGGGGATTTGACAGACGAGTCGGCGGCGGTACAATCTTCTTCTGTTACGAGTCACCGGCGATACTCGGATGAGCATCACGGCGGCGGCAATAAGCGATTGCCGTTTTTTCTCGTATTTGGCGGTAAAACATAGTTCAGGTCGTTAGGGCGGCGCAAGCCGCATTAACAAGCGCGGTTGTTCTTCATTTTGGGTTTGTCAACAATCTATGGCGAGGAAGGTGCGCGCGTAAGGTGCCAGGAAGTGCGTAGAGACGATACGGATATCGTTCCGACCCTGCGAAAAGCTATTGCCGAGCGTCTCGGCGAACAACGTTTCTCCGCGTGGTTCGGTTCCGGAACGCGGTTGAGCTTGGTGGACGGCACGCTTCGGATCGAGGGATTCAACCGATTCGTCGTGGATTGGTTGCAGCAGAACTTCCGACAATGCCTCGAGGAGGCGGCGAGCGAGGTCGTCCAACGGCGAGTTTCCCTTGAGTTTTCGGTGCTCCCCCCGGCGGAATGCCACGAGGCGATGCTCCGCGCAACCCGAAACGCTTCGAAGGAGAACGGGTCGTCGGAAAACGCGGTTGCGACTGGTGGCCCCCTCACCGCGCGAAATGGCGACGTCTCGAGTAGTGCTTCGCGGAAGCACTCCGCCCAATCGCAGTTCACCTTCGATACGTTCGTGGTGGGACCGTCGAATCGGCTCGCTCGGGCTTCGGCCCAGTTGGTGGTTGATTCACCAGGGCACTTCTCCCCTTTCGTGATCTACGGGCCGACGAGCTGCGGTAAGACGCACCTTCTCCGTGCGATCGCCCATGCGGCGCGCCGCGCGAAGCGCTCCGTCGTCTTTTGCACCGCGGAGCAATTCACCGGCGCCTACGTCCAGGCGATACACGGCAACGGGCTTCCCAGCTTCCGAAGCCAGTACCGCGGCGCCGACTTTTTTCTTCTGGACGACCTCCAGTTTCTTCAAGGCAAGCGAGCGACGGCGGTCGAGTTTCTCTACACGCTCGATGCATTGCAGGGAGAGGGAAAGCAAGTCGTCCTGACCGCCGACCGCCGGCCGGAGGCGCTTTGTGAGATCGGCGCCGAACTGGTCGCGCGGCTGCAGGGAGGGAACGTTTCCGATATCTCTCCGGCGGGTTATCAGACGCGGTTGGAAATCGTCGGGAAGATGGCCGAGCGGCTCGGCGTGAATGCACCGGCGGAGGTTCTCCGTTATATCGCCGCGCGTTTGACGGGGCACGTCCGCGAACTTTCCGGCGCCCTGTGTCGCCTTCAAGCCACTCACTGCGCCCTGGGCAGTCCGATCGATTTGCCGATGGCGGAAGAGGCGCTCGCCGATCTCGTTCTACAGAATTCCCGGTCGATCGGCCTGGGCGACATCGAACGGGCGGTCCGCGAGGTCGTCGGCCTCGACGGAGAAAGCCTTCAGACGCCCAAAAAGGCGAAGCGTTTGAACTATCCGAGAATGCTTGCCATGTGGCTGGCCCGGAAGCACACACGGATTGCCCTGGCCGAGATTGGCCGGTTCTTCGGCGGTCGGACCCACAGCACCGTCATCTCGGCCCAGAAGCAGGTCGAACGGTGGCTCGCCTCGGAAAACCCCGTCCAACTCGCCAACGCCGACTGGCGAGTCAAAGACGCGATCGAAAAGGTGGAAAACCTTCTGAGCGTGAATTGAACGCCGCGGCGAATCGTCTCGCGGCCGAGGGGGCCGCGCGGGATTTGACCGTCGCCGAGTGCGCACGTCTCGACGCGGTGGGCGAAACGGCCTCGTTGATGGAAGGGAAGCAGGCGATGAATCCTCATGGAACGTCCCGCCAGACGGCCGGCACGTGCAAACGAGAGTTATCGGTACAGGCCGCCCGCGCGGATGTATTCCTCCACGGCGCTGGGGGTTTGGAAACGGATGCTCAGGCCGTCCGCGATCCGGCGGCGTATCTCGGTGCCGCTTAGTTCGATCGTCGGCATGACGACGCGGTGCCGCTGGAAGAGGGCGATGCGTTCCTCGGAGGCGATCGCCCGAAGGTGGTCGAAGCGGATCGGGTCGCAACCGCGGCGCTCGGCACAGACGGGAACCGCCAAACGGCAGACGGCTTCGGCTTCTTTCCAACGGGGCAGATCGTAGAGCATGTCCGCCCCCAGCAGAAAGAACCACTCGTTCCCGGGGTATTTGGCCTGTGATTCGCGAAGCGTATCCACCGTATAGCTTACCCCTCCGCGGTCGATTTCCTCGCGTCGAACGCGAAACGGCTCGTGGCCGGCCGTGGCCAGGCGTAGCATCTCGAAGCGATCTTCCGGCCCGGCGAATACTTGCTCTTTATGGGGAGACGTGGAAGTGGGGCAGAACCATATTTCGTCGAGCGACGCCTGCTCGCGACAGAGTTCCGCCAGAAGCAAGTGCCCGTAATGGACCGGATCGAAGCTGCCGCCGAAGAGGCCGATACGCATGGAACGATACCTAGCGGCGCGTGGCCGCCCCCCTCGTGGGACTCGTCCTTGTCGCCGTAGCCTGGGACGCCGGCGTCAGGACTTCGTCCGTTTCCGAAATGATCTTTGCCCCGGGTGGGAGCTGGTAGTCTCTGTGGCTTTGAGCGTTGGGAGATGGTGAGGCCGGTCCATTCGAGGGGATCGAACGCGATTGGCCGGCGAGCGGTTGTCTCGACGGCGGAGCCGCCGCCCGCACCGGCGCGGCCGCCCGGCCCTCGTAGTAGACCTCATCCCCTTCCATCGGGTAACCAACGGCGTCCGCATCGCAGTCCGAGCAGCCGCCACCGTAGCCCGGACGCGGAGGATACACGTCGCCACCACAACCGCAACAACCTCCGGTGTAGTTTCCGAACCGGTCGCACGGGTCGCACACATCGGGTGGATCGCCGTGGAAATCACCCCAGTATATCTCTCCGCATCCACCGTGGGCACACCCGCCGATCCCGAGCAATCCGAACACCCAACTCAGAGGTCCGCGATGGTGGTACGGTCTCTCATATTGCATTCCGCGTCGAATAGGGCCGAGACGCCCGCGTGGAACGGTACACAACGTCGCCGGCGGAACGCACGTTTCTTGGTAGCATTCCCCCACCGGTGAGCAGGACGGCTCGTAGCAACCAGTCTCGCAACACTCGGTTTCACAATACTCGACTCCGCGGCAGCCACCTCGGTAGATAGGGCCCGGGTAGCAGGGATTGTCGAGGCTCGGTCCCGTTCCCGGCCCGAAAGGCTCTCGGATGCAGTCATAATGGTGGCAACAACCGGAGGCACTCAGGCAAAGGAAAAAGGCCTTCAGGCAGAAGGACTGGATGGAAAACGAGGATAGGAACCAGAAGAAGCGTTTCATGATCACCTACTCGGAGAACTCTGAATACCGAAGTTCATTCCGCCCTTTGGATGGGGACGGGGCGCGGCGACACCGGAAATGCGGTGTCCCCAATAGAATTCGGCAGGCGACTTGACCTAATCCAGAGAATCCGCACAATCCGCACTCTTTTGCGAGCCGGAAGAGCTAGAGACGCTCCGAATTAACTATTGTGGAGTATTTATTTACCCCCCGCAAGAATTGTATCGCCAGGTTTGAGTCGGTCGCTGGGACCGTGGCGATGGCACCGATCATTTCTCCACGGGCCGGTTGAAGAGCAGTGTGACGGCGAAGCCCAGTATCATGATCGCGGCAGTTCCGAAGACGTTGACCAGAAGGGTATTGAACGGGGATACCGTCGCTTCGCCGAAGGTGGTCTTCCAGAACGGCATCCCGGAGAAGGTCATCCAGAAGATCAAAAGGACGCCTCCGACGGTCGCGGTGATGGCGGCCGTATTCTTGACGCGGCGCGAGAGAATGCCAAGCAGGAAGATGCCCAGCATTCCACCCCCGAACACACCCGAGAGCGACCACCAGGCGTCGAGAATTCCCTTTGCCCGAATCATCGCCAAGGCCATGCCGGTTCCGAGGAGGCCGAAGACGGCGGTTGCGGCGTACAGGACGATCATCACGCGGTTCGCGGCCGCCTTGGGCGCGAAGAAACGCTTATAGAAGTCCTCGACAACAAGCGTCGCTGAACAATTCAGACTGCTGGAAAGGGTGCTCATCGCGGCCGAGAAGACCGCCGCGATGAGCAGACCGCGCATTCCGATCGGCAATCTGTGAACGATGAAATAGGGGAAGACCCCGTCTCCCTTGCCGGCCGCGATTCTCTGCTGAATATCGGATGGCAGGAAATCGGGGTGCGCGGTGCAATACGCGAAAAGGGCCGTGCCGATGAAGAGGAAGAAGGCCGAAATCGGAACGTAGAGAAGAGCCCCGAACCACACCGACTTCTTCGCCTCGCGCATCGACTCCGCCGTCAAGTACCGTTGGACGAAACTCTGGTCAATTCCGAAGTTCTGAAGGTTCATGACCAGCCCGTAAACGAGGACGACCCAGAAGGTCTTCTGGGCCAAGGAGGGGCCGAGATTCCCGAGAGAGAACTTGGCCTGTTCTATCCCGATGGTGAAGACCTGCAACGGTCCCTCGGGCATATCCAGCGGGATGATAACCACGCAGGCCACCGCTCCAACGATCAAGACGAGGGATTGGAGCGCGTCGGTCCAGATGACCCCTTCGATTCCGCCGACCATCGTGTAGAGCGTCGTCAATCCGCCGAGGATCAGAATTATCGACACGATTCCCCAGTCCAGCACCTGGCTGAGCGTCAGCGCCAGCAGGTACGTGACCGATCCCATGCGCGCAATCTGCGTGAGCAGATAGCAGCACGAAGCATACAACCGGGCCCAAATGCCGAAACGGACCTCCAGGTTGTGATACGCGGAGATTGCTCCCGAGTTGCGATAGTACGGCACGAACCAAGTCACCGCGACGTACGCCGCGATGGGCAGAGGTATACTCAGCGCGAAGGCGTTCCAGTTCCCGATGAAGGCGTCGCCCGGGTACGCCAGGAAACTGATGCTGCTGACGTACGTCCCGAAGATGGAGAGGCCGACGACGATTCCCGGGAGCGATCCGCCGGCCGAGGTAAAGCCTTCCGGCGTTCGGCTGCGGCGGAGAAACCAGCAGCCGAACGCAACCGTTCCCACAAGATAGACCGCCAAAACGACGACGTCGATGACCGGAAGATTCATGAGTTCATCCTGGGGACGATTGGTGCTTACTTACTGGTGCGATGCACCGCACCCATTAGTCTTCTTCCAAAAGCGCCGTCGGATCCAACACCACGTGCTTGATCTTCTTCCGGTTCCACGTGTACGTCGCATGGACCAACCCGTCGGACGTCTGAATCACGGCCGGGTAGGAAAATTCGTCGTCGCGGTGGGCGTCTTCAAGCGTGGCGACGCGTCTCCAATCTTTTCCGTCTTTCGACACGGCCACGTGCAGGGCGCCTCGGTCCATGGTCGCCCGAGTGGTGTGGTTGTAGACAAGTAGCTGCGTTCCGTCGGCGAGCGTGACGCCGTCGATGCCGGAGTTGGGATTGGGTAGCGTTGTTGCCTTCTGTTCGCTCCACGTCTTTCCGCCGTCGGAGGACCATGTTTCGACGATCCAGTCTTGCCGGCTGCGGCAGAGGGCTTGCAGCCGTCCGTCGGGATACCTCAGGATGGTCGGCTGAATGACGCTGAATTGGGGATTCACGTCCGGTTCCACGACGCTGCAGACGGCCCCTTCGTCCGCCAGGTTGAATGACTCGAAGTGCAGCCGCCACCCCTCGTGCTCCGTGCTGGAACCGCATAGGACCGTACCATCCTCCAGCAAGACGGGTTTATTCTTGACCGGCCCGAGCAGTGTCGCCGGCAGGGGCGCTGGTTTCGACCAGGACTCTCCTCCATCGTCGGCCCGGGTCAGCATCCCCCACCAGAGACGCGGATTGGGACCCACCTTATAGAAGAGTAACAGTGGACCATCCGGCACTTGAAACAAGACGGGGTTCCAACACGGATAGGTCGCGCCAGAGCGGACACCATCCCCCACCTTCTGCGGAGCGGTCCACGTTCCGTCTTTCAGCCGAGAGACCCAAATCGCGACGTCCGGCTCTCCCTCATCCGTCCCGCCGAACCATGCGGCGACCAGACCGCTCGGCGTCTCCTCGATCGTCGAGGCGTGGCAGGAGGGGAAGGGGGCTTCCTCGTAGATGAACTCCGATTTCACCACGGCCGGCGGACCGGTGACCGTCCCCTCGTCCGCGCCGGCGCCGATGCCCCCTCCTCCGGCGCAGGCGATCCCGATCAGGCAAACAAACGCAAGTCTTTCGTACGACATGATCTCCGTCCTTTCGATTAGTCGGCGTCTGAAGCGGCGGTCGCCCTCGCGACGGCCTTCCGAGCGAGCTAGTATACCGAAACGCTGTGCGATGTGCAAATCATAGGGCGCGGATGACCTCCGCCACCTTGGCCTCGAAAAGTTCTTGCCACTCCGGGGCCAAGAGACACTCGGTCACCTCGTAGCCCCCCTTGGGATAATCCGGCGCGGGCGGTCCATAATGGATATATCCGTTGGAAAACGCGGCCATGAACGTATGTTCATACGGCGAGGCACGCTTCACGTTGAGCCCGACCTCCACGAGGACCTCCGCCGGCGAGGTAACCAAGACGAAGTCCCCGATCTTAATCCCCTGCACCTCGGTCGCGACGGTCGGCTCGCCCGCGGCCTCGTTAATTGCCTGGTGCCGTTTCAAGGTTCCGATCTTGTCCTCGATCCTCGCCAGTTTCTCCATCGCCCGGATATTCCGCAGGTACTTGGTGATGTGCGCCTTGTTCTGCGCGTCGATTTCCGCCATTTCGTTCGAACCGGTCTTTTCCGCCTGCAGGTAGCGGTACGAATAGTACGACGGGCATTCCGGATCGAGCGCCTGCTTCAGATACAGCGGCAGGAATGTCTTGAAGTTCAGGCTCGTCCCCCTGAGCGACGCCAATAGCGACCCCTGTTCCTCCATCAGTTCCGCGATACGTTCCGGCATATCGAACTTCCTCGGGAGGGGGAGCGGTTCATTGATGACGCTCAGCACGGCCTCCTTGGTTTGGATTCCGCGCAGCGCCGCCAGCGTACTCAACCCGAGCATTGTGCCCAAAGGCTCACAGTCCCGGGGGCGGTTCACGTCCTTGTAAAGGACTTCGGTGATATCCCCTCCCGCACCCTGCAGGAAGAGGGCCGTCGCACCGTAACCGAGAGTGTCTTCAATCACTTTCGAGGCGAACCCGGGGAAATCGGCCGTCACGCCCCCCTTGGGGACGCCGACATAAGGATGGCACGCGAAGTTGTAGACCACCGCCAGCGTGGTACCGTCCAATCGGTCGACCCGAAGGATGCCGATCTCCGGGTCGACCGGCCCGACCGACTCCACTTCGTCATCCGGGGGGCAGGGATTGCTATGGCGGATCGTCCAGGCTTTGCCGTCCTTGAGCCGGAGCGTGCGGTTCATCATGATCCGGTCTTCATAGCCGGTTCCGCAGCCGACGCGGACCGGAACGCGGCCTTCCCACGCGCGGCGGACCGCGTCGAGAGTCCGCGAAAGCTGCTGTTCACCGTCGCACAGCAGTCGCCCCGGCGGATGCGTGTGGGACGCGTTGACCAGGACGTTCGCCGCGGGTATTTGAAGCTCCCCTTCAATCCGCTTTCGCAGCTTGGGTAGGAAGTCGTCGTTGATGTCGCCGATCCCGCCGATCGCCACGGCGTCCATCGCGATAATCGCCAGACGAGTTTTTCCATCCTCTAAGACGAGCGCCTTGGCGAAGAGGGGATCGTTGACGCGGACTCCCTGTTCTTCCGTAGTGATGTCGCTCTTGGCCACCCCGGCCCACAGCGAGCTGGTCGGCTCGGCCGCCTCCCCCTTTGAACCAAAAACCCCGGTCGTCGCCGAGGCCCCGGCGACGATTCCGGCACCCAGAAACTGCCGTCTTTTCAATTTCCTCATCTTGCTCATCGGCATTCTCCCGCGATTCGGCAATATCCAACCATTCCCCCCAGTCGGGTCCCATTCTAACTTCGGCGGTCGCGAAAGGAAAGCGGCCGCCGGTTCACGAACAACAAGGAGCCGCCTTCACCAGCGCAGCATGCTTCCCAAGTATCCTCACCGTCAAGGAATCAGATCGAAACGTCCGAGAACGCAGACACTAAAACAAAGACTCCCCGCATTGATGTCAATGTCTAATTGGAAAAAAGTTCATCACGCCAGCGGAGGGGTGTTCCAAGCGGCAGGTCACGGAACACCGCCTTGTCCCGTCACGTAGAATGATTTAGGCTAATTGCTTCAGAAACTATCACACAAACGGGATTTGCGAAGATGTTTTTCGATCCGATCTACTTCCTGTTCATTCTTCCCCCCTTCCTTCTGGGGCTTTGGGCCCAGTTCCGAATCAAGTCCACCTATGCCGCGGCGCAACGGATTCCGGCCCAGTTGAGCGGCGCGGCCGCGGCGCGGCATATCTTGGATTCCGCCGGTTTGCGCGACGTCGGGATCGAGGCGGTCGGCGGGCGTTTGTCCGACCACTACGATCCACGCGCCAAAGTGTTGCGGCTGAGTGCGGAGGTCTACCAGAGCCGGACGGCGGCCGCCGTCGGTATCGCCGCGCACGAGGCCGGCCACGCGCTGCAAGACGCGCAGGCGTACGCGCCGTTGGTCATCCGGAACGCGGCCGTTCCCGCCGCGGGAATCGGCAGCAACCTTGGAATCTGGATGGTGATTTTCGGTGCCATCCTCTCCATGCAGCCGCTCATTCTGTTGGGGATCGGTCTGTTCGCCTGTGTCGTCTTCTTCCAGGTCGTCAATCTTCCGGTCGAATTCAACGCCAGCAACCGCGCCAAGGCCATATTGATCCAGACAGGAATCGTGGACCAGACCGGATCGCAGGCGGTAAAAAAAGTCCTCGATGCAGCCGCCTTGACCTACGTGGCGGCCACCCTCCAGGCGATCATGACGCTGGTTTACCTGATCTTGCGTTACGGAGGAAGCCGCGACTGAGATGGATATCCCCTCCGGTTTCCCACGAAGGGGAGCCCCGCTGACCGACGAAGCGCTCGTTGACGCCTTTTCCCGGTGGCAGGACGAACTGCTGGGAACCCTACACCTCTTGATCGGCAACTCCGACGCCGCGCACGACGCGCTCCGCCGCGCGTTCATAAAATGCTGGCGCCGCAGGGCTTACCTCGCCGAAAGCCCCAATCTCCGCGCCGCCGTCTTCCGCATCGCCCTGAATACGGGCCGCGATTATCAAGCCGGCAAGGGCAAGAGCGCGGCGAAGGAGTCGGCAAAGCCGATTTCGGCCGAGGGAGAGCCGGAGGTGGGAGAGATCGAACTCCTGCGCCGCGGCATTTCGGCCCTGCGGCTGGAGGAACGGCGCATCTTCCTGTTGCGGCAGAACGGGTGGCTCGATTACGAGGAGATCGGGAAGACCGTCAACATGCCGGTCGAGACGGTGAAGACGCGGATGCGCCTGGCGCTGCGCAAGCTCGCCCGGGCCGTATGGCCGGAGGAACGTCCGGAAAGCCAGTCGTACCTGGAACTCCTCTACGGCATCCTCTCCGACGACGAGGCGGCGCGGTGCCGGATTCAAGCGGAACATGGGGACGCGGCCGCGCAGGCCGAATCGCTCAAGAGCCGGATCACGGAGGCTGCCAAACGGACCGGCCCAAGGATTACCTTTCCGAACCCGGCCGATTTCGCGTCGCCGGGCCGGCCGATTCTCCGCCGGCGAGCGGCGCGGCGGCGCCTGGCGACCCGGCGGCGAAAGCAGGTCAACCCCTGGGCGAAGGCCCTTCGTTGGATCGCCGCCCCGTTGATGTCGGTTCTCCTGTTGGCCTCCGTTGGCGGCTACCTGTACCACCGGGACCAGCTCGCCGGGATCGCCGAGGAGCACATGCGGCTGATCGTCGCCGGACCGGAGCGGCTCCGGGAGGGGGGGCTGAACCGTTATACCATCTCCACCACCTCCGTAACCGGCCGGCCCATTCCGGTCCAGGTCAACCTTACCGTCTACACGGCCACCGGCGACCGCCTCTACGAACATACCGAACGGACCGATTCCTCGGGCCGGCTCCTCGTTACCCTCCCGGACGATCTCGATCTTCCGGCGGGTGCCTGGATCGAGACGCTCGCCGTTCACCAAGACCAGGTCCGCCGCGCAAATATCCGCCCCGTCCACGGGCACCCGGCGAACACGGCGCGGCTCTTCGCCGACCGCCGCACGGCCGTTGGGGGTGACACGGTCGGCCTTCGCGCCGTCGCCTTGCGTTCGCTTCCATTGACGGCGGTCCCGGATGGTCGGGTCCGTTTTATTCTTAAGGATTCCGAAGGGGCGCGCGTCCCGGCGGCCGAAGAAGAAGGCGACATGACGCAAGGCACCGCGACCGCCGCGCTGCGGCTTCCGGAAGATGTACCGCCGGGCGACTATTCGCTGATCGTCGAAAGCACCGAATCACGGTTTCACGCGGCGTCGATTCCCCTGCTTGTCCGCAAGGAACGGCAGGGACCGTCCGAGAGCGGCGATGAAGCCGAAGCGGCCCCGGAGCCGAGCGACGGCGCGGCCGGGAAGCTGGACGTCCGTTTTTATCCGGAAGGGGGCGCCTTCGTGGCGCATCTGGAGAACCGCGTCTACTTCGAGGCGGTCCGGGGGGGCCGGCCCTGCGAGTTGGCCGGCCGGATCGTCGACGACGAGGATCATTCCGTCGCCTCGGTCCAAACGGTCCGCGACGGCCGAGGACTCTTCTCGCTCGTCCCGCGGCCCGAGCGGAACTACCGCTTCGTTCTCGATCAGCCGGAGGAGGCTCCTTTCGAGCGGCTCCTTCCCCAGATGGATACCAGAAAAGAAGTCGTCATCGATACCGGCTTGGGGGTGGTCGAACCGGAGAAGCCGTTGGAGTTCAACGTCCGTTGTGCCAAGCCTGGAATGCCGCTGGTCGTCTCCGCGTCGGTTCGTGGTGCTCAGGTCGGCGAAGCGGTTTTTTCCACGAAGATCGGTCCGAACGGTCAAACCTCCAACCCGGTGGAGATCGTCCTCCCGCCGGAAGTCGCCGGCGCGGTCCGCTTGACCGTGTGGGACTATTCGACCAGCCCTCCGCGACCGCTGGCGGAACGGCTCGTCTACCGCCGTCCGAGACAGACGCTTTCGGTGACGTGCGAGGCGAAAGGCGCCGCGGTAGCCCCGGGAGCGGCCGTCGAGTGGAACTTGCTCGCGACTCGCGCGAAATCGGACGATTCGAGCGAGTCGGCTGAGGCTTCCTCGAAAAAGGACGCCTCGGCGACCACCGGAGCGATGCTCGGCACCGTCACCGTTTTTGGAGAGGTTCCCTTTCCGGGCGCCGGGCTTCCGGAGACGTTCCTGTTGGCCGGGTCCTTTCAAGACGACGTTCGCTTGGATTTCCCCGCCGCCTGGTTGGACGGTACGCCCGAGTCCAATACGGCCCTTGATCTCTTTTTGGGAACGCGAGGTTGGCGGTTCTTTTCCAGTGATCCACCGAAAGACTCCGCGTCCGAGCCGGTCGAGGCCTGGCCGGCCCTGTCCGACAACCTGGCGGAACTGCAAAGCCGCTATCTCGATTGCCTAGCCGAATATCAGGCCGGACGGACCCGCGTCCTCAATACGATGACGACGCTCGGCGCCTTCGGGGGGCTGGCTCTCCTCTTCCTGCTCGGAATGACCGCCGTTCTTGGGATTCCGACCGGACTGCGGCTCTGGATTCCCGGCCTGGTGACCGCCTGCGTCTGCCTCGCCGTCGGGTCCATTTTGATGCACCCGGACCAACTCAATGAAAACCCGGACGGGCAGGCCGCGTTCGCCACCGACTTCGGTTCGCGCTCGTCCGGCCCGGCGGCGAAGGAGGTATTCCGCTGTTTTCCGCCTCCTCTGGTGGACCCGCCGCGGATGGACGGGGCCTCCGCGGCGTGGAACCCGTCGTTGACGGTTGACGCACGCGGCCAGACGAAAATGCTCTGGACCGCCCCGGCGCGGCCCGGTTCGTACCGTGTCCGCCTGGACGGATACGCTTTGGGCGACGCGGGGGCTTTGGGGTCCACCGAGTGGACCGTTTCCGTGGACCCGCCGGCGGACGAATCGGCGATTCCATCGCCGGCGCGGCGGCATTTCGACACCATTGTAGCGGTCCTCCAGTTATGCATGCGGAAATTATCGCCCTCGGCGACGAACTGACGAGCGGCCAGGCTCTCGATACGAACAGCCGATGGCTCGCCTTGCGGCTGGCCGAGCTGGGAATCCGGACCCTGTATCACACGACGGTCGGCGACGAGTTGGACGCCGGGGTCGGCGTCTTTCGCACGGCAATCGCACGGTCGGATCTCATCCTTGCCACCGGCGGTCTCGGGCCCACCGCCGATGACCTCACGCGCGAGATGCTCGCCCTGGCGACGAACCGTGAACTGATCTTCAGCGATGAGGCGATGGTGCACGTCCGCTCCATCTTTGCCCGGCGAGGACGGAAAATGCCGGAGCAGAACCGCCGCCAGGCGTTTCTGCCGTTGGGCGCCGCCCTCGTCCCGAATCCACACGGCACGGCCCCCGGGATCGACCTGGAGGTTCTTCGTCAAGGCAGGAACCCTTGCCGCGTCTTCTGTGTTCCCGGCGTCCCGGCGGAGATGCGCGAAATGTGGGACGCGACGCTTCACGGTGCGATCCTCGCGGCTTTTCCCGCGCGGAACGTTCTTTGCCACCGGACCGTGAAGTGTTTCGGGGCCGGTGAGAGCGCCATCGAAGGGATGCTTCCGGACCTCATTCGCCGCGGCCGCGAGCCGAGGGTGGGCATTACCGCCAACAAGTGGACGATCTCTCTGAGAATCACGTCAGAGACATCCACACAAGCGGAGTGCGAGAAGCAGATCGAATCGACGCTTCAAACGATTCACGCGTGCCTGGGCGATCTGGTCTTCGGATACGGTGACGACGAGTTGCAGGACGTCGTCGTGCGGACCCTGGCCGAAAAGGGACGCACGCTCGCCAGCGCCGAATGGGACACCGCCGGCCTTCTTTCTCAGTGGCTTTGCGACGCCGACCGTTCCGACGAGGTCTACGCCGGCGGACTCGTTTTCCGCGATCGCGATGTCTTCACGCCGGGCGGGCTCGCTCCGCGAGACGCGGTGGTCGCGGCCGCGCGCGCCACGCGCGAGCAATTCGGCGCGACACTCGGGCTCGCCTTGGGCCCATTTCCCGAAATCGACGAAACGCTTTCCGCCGTACCCCCCATCCACGTCGCCGTCGCGACCGCAAAGACCTTCACCACCCGCGAATTTCCTTTCTCCACGCACCCGTCCCTCCGTCGGATCTACGCGGCGAAGAACGCCTTGGATTTCCTTCGGCGGGAAGAACGGGATATGGGAGCGTAGTGTATCGTTCCAAAAGGGAAAGGATTTGTGTTGACGAAGCTTCAGGCTCGCGGGGTATTCATCAGCCCGGGCCGCGACGGACTTATTCGCCCGAGAATGCGCCGGGGGAGGATCCTTGGAACAAGGTCCCTCCCCGGCCGGTTTGGGCGGCGTAATCGCGTGCGATTCGGGCAACTTCCGCCGCCGCTTCGGACCGGGCCAAGACGGCGACCGTCCCCCCGCTTCCACCGCCGGTGATTTTCGCCCCGAAGAGTCCCGATTGGGGGCCCGCCTCGCGGACGGCGTCGACCAGCCTATCCGTCCCCTCCGAGCCGAGCCCGCAGGCGGAATAACTCGCGTGCGACTCGAACATCAGCCGCCCCATTTCCACCCGGGCGTGCTGGTCTTCGGCCGAAGCCTCCAACAACGAGGCGAACCGCCGGATTCTCGCATGTTCATAAATGGGGTGCGCGGTCGGTTTCAATACGGCGTACTCCCTTTTCGGATCAACTTTCGTTACCGGGTCCGTCGTATCGCCATGCTGGTTCAGGAACGCCTCACCGGATATCCGCTCCGGGAGATGGCGCCCAAGTTCCTTTTCGAACGCCGCGACCCCTACATTCGCCAGATAGCCGTTCCAAGGGGCGGAATCGCTGCCGTTTGCCAACGCCGAGAGCATCCGTAGGCCCATGAAGGCCCCCACGCGGACCGACGTGTAGTCCGACCCACAGACGGCGTGGCGGATTCCGGAGTCGATGCCGAAGAGGGCGAGTCCTTTGGGGATTTCCACGTATCCGACGACCTCGGCCGGCTGGCAGAGCAGGGCCAGCAAGCGGTCTTTTCGCCCCAGTGCCGAGACCATCTGGTCCATGATGCCGCAGGGCGCGCCGACGATGCGGTTCTCGGCGATTTGACACAACCTGGCCGCCTCGTGCCCCGAAACATCGCAACCGAGCGCGGCGGCGCCGGCCGCGAAGACGGCCGTCTCCACCGCGGCGGACGACGCAATTCCCTTCCCCTCCGGGGCGTTCGAACACAGGGCAATCCGGAGGCCGCCTCTCCAATCCGGGGAATGCTCGCGCAGAAGCACGAGCACCGGTCCGATCAGATATGCGACCCAGGGCGGAGCGCTCTCCTGAAAAATGCGCCTTGCTTCGTCGTAGGACGCCTCGCGAAGTCGGGCGAACTGATCGGCTTCGAGATGATGTTCGCGCACTCCGGCGCCGTTCGGGTCGGAGTCGCAGGCGGGAAAACTGGCGACGGCGACCCGGCCGTCGTGCATGGTTTGCACTCCAGCCACCGCACCGTGCGCCAACGGGTATTGCAGGACCAGCGCCCCGCTGTAGTCGGCGATCCCCCCCATCACGTCGAGCCGTGCCGGGGCCCTTGCGGCGCGGACGAAAGATGCGTGCGAAAAATAGGACTCCATGCGGGAAACGGAAAGGGGGAAGCACTCCGCGACAAATTGTTTGAGCAATGGGTCTCGCATTCGATCGATACCGGCAACCGGAGAGTCGCCACGAAAACCGCCCTATCCATGTTATTCCAAGTTTCAGTATTCCAGGTTTTCGGTATTCCAGGTTTCTCGCCAGTCGGAGCAGGAGCAGTTCCGATCACGGGGCGCGCGTTCCCAAGAACGCCTCGGCTCGACTCCGTTTGCGGGGAGGGAGTGGAGGGTCGTTCAGTGCGAGGGCGAGGGCAAAACACGTCTTGGCCTTTTCCAATTCCCCGATCTTGTGATAGGTCAGGGCATGATTGTAGTGCACCCAGGCGTTCTCGGGGCAGTCCACGATCGACTGGGCGAAGTCTTGCATGGCCTCGCGGATCCGATCCAATCCGGCCAGAGAAAGCCCGCGTCCACTGAGTACGTACGCGATGCTGGCGGGTGATTCCTCGTTCTTTCCGAGTTCGATCGCCCGATCGAGGTCCGCCAACGCTTCCTGGAATTCCCCCATTTCCGCGAGGACTTGCCCTCGGCCGCTGAGGGCCGAAAACGACTCGCCGGCGATCTCGATCAACCGCGAAAAATCCTCGACCGATTCGACCAGTTGTTCAGAGTACCAATGGCAAACGGCTCGGACGGCGACCGCGGGGGCCAGATCGGGCTGCAAATCCAGCGCTTCGTTGACCTTGGCGATTGCCTTGTCGTACCGCTCGTTCCGCTGGAAGTAGGCCGCCTCGACGACCGTCCGCTGGATCGCGTAGAACTCGGCCATCTCCGGATCGCATTCCACGGCGTCCTTGAAGTCGGCCGCGGCCTTTGCAAGTTCCCCCTTCTGAATCCATGCCGTTCCCCTGCCCGAGTACGCCGCTCCGAGTGTCGGACACAGCCGTATCAATTCGTTGAAATCCTCCAACGCCAGGTCGAATTTCTCCAATTGCATCCGGACGTTCGCCCGGTTGAAGTAGGCGGCGGCATTTTCGGGCTCCAACTCGATCACCTTCGAGAAATCGACCTGGGCCCGCTCATAGCTCCCTTCCTGCAACTCCAGAATTCCCCGACTGAAATAGGCGGGGCCGGCATCGGGGTCGAAGTTGAGGCACGCTTCCAAGTCTTGTTTCGCCTCTTCCTCCCGATCGAGCTCGATATAGGCGCAAGCGCGTCCGAAATACGCTTCGCTCAAGGTGGAATCCAGATCGAGGGCGCGGCCGTAATCCTGGACCGCTTGCTCCCACTGTTCGCGTTCCCGAAACGCATTTCCTCGCTTCACATAGGGGCCGGGCCACGTTGGGGCCAGTTCCACGACGGCGTCGAAATCACTGATCGCCGCGTCCGCCTCCCCCCTGGAGAGCGAGAGTTGCCCGCGCAAGAAAAGGGCTCCGAGATGATCCGGGTCGAGGCGGAGCGCCTCGAAGCAATCCTCGAGGGCATTATCGTATTCTCCGATTCCGGCGGCCGCGTTCGCGCGGCAGACATGGATTTCCGCCGCCTCAGCCCCCGCTTCAATCGCCTGAGTCGCGTCGGCAATCGCCTCGACCCGCCGGTTCATCGCTAAGTGTGCCATGGCCCGAATCCCGTAAGCCGCGGAATCCTCACCCCCCAGCGCGATGGCGGCTTCACAGGCGGCGACGACCTCCGTGGGTTCCGAAGACGCGATTAGCAGCAGTTCGGCCTTCCGCACGTAATTCGTCGCGTTCCTCGGGTTGATTTGAATCGCCGCGTCCCAATCGTCCAGCGCTCGCCGCAACCAACCCTCTTCTCCGTCTTGCAGGGCGAGGTTCCGCCGGACGATCGCCCGGGAAACATACGCCTCTTCGCTGTGGGGATCCAGGCGAATCGCCTCGTCGAGATCATCCGCCGCTGCCGTGTATTCGTCCCGGATCAACTGGATTTGTCCACGGCGCGCGCGGAGCTTCGAAGACCGGGGATTCCGCTCGATGGCCGAGGAGAAGTCCGCCAGCGCCTGATCCCACGCCTCCAATTCGGCGAAAACGACGGCGCGTCCGATATACGCCGGCACGCAGTTGGGATTGAGCTTCAACGCTTGGGAAAAATCGCGGAGCCCCAATTCCAGGGAGCTGTTCTGACAGAATGCTTCTCCCCGAGCGACGTACGCCTCGTCATCGTTGGGATTCAGTTCGAGACACCGCGTGTAGCTTTCCGCCGCCTCCGCGAGCCGACCCTGACGCTTCAAGTAATCGCCGCGGATTCCCCACCAACGCGCCTCGTTCGGGTCCTTCTCGATCAGCGTCTCCAGTTCCTCGAACGTATAGGGACCGAAGGGTCCGCGATCCGCCGATTCGCCTCCTTGAGAACTCTTCGGTTTCATGGAATTCCAAATCCTCCGTGCAAAAGTACGCAATTGGAGCTTCGCCCGTGCGAGAAAAGGTGGGCCCGACAACAAACCCGCCGCCGCCATGATTCGGCTCTCCAAGTCCCGACCATATAACGGGGAGAGCCCGTGCCGGCGAAGGTAATACTCCAAAGCCGCCGGAAAAGACCCCTCCGGAGCCTCTTCTCCATGCCAAAGCCGCGCCCGAAGGCAGAATATGACCGGCATGGTGTTTACCGGCGGAAACGGGATTGTTTCGAGATTCTTACGGAGCCGCCGCAGCACGTCTCCGCCCGGCGCCTTCGGAAAAGAATGGAGTTCCCACACAGGCCGGCCAACCGGCAGCAGCGCGCAGGCAATCTGTACGTCGATTCCCTCGTGTCCGTCGCACTCGCGTTCCAACCGTCTCAAACACCCATGAATCGCCTCGATAAAATGCTGAAGCGTTTCCGTTTCGACGCGGTCCTTGTGCCCGGTCAACAGCATGACGATGCAGCCATAGTCGGCGGTCCCCTCCGATGGCCCTTCCTCCAACGGGTTTTCAGTGGGCGAGCGCCGCGGGATTGGGGCGTCCGCCGCGCCGTCGAGTCCGTGGACTCGACCACACCGGCATGCGATTTCATTCCCTCCTTCGAGGGGATCGTATTCCAGCCACTCTCCGCATTCACACTGAATCCGGTTCTTCATAACGAAAATCAAACGCTAAATCGAATGTGGAGTATATCTTCGTCACCCACCACGTAGTCCTTCGGCTCCTGACGCATCAAGTTGTGGGCCTTCACCTCTCGTTCACTACCCAAGCGGAGCAGATCCGAAACGGTCATGACCTCGGCGCGTATGAACCCGCGAGCCAGGTCGGAATGGATGCCATCCGCCGCCTCCAAGGCGGTACCGCCTTGGCGCAAGAGCCACGTACGCACTTCCTTCTCGCTGGCGGTGAAAAAGAGATGGTATCCGGAATTGGCGAGCATGGCACGGACAAGTCCGTCCCGATCCGACCCACCAACGCCCATCTCCTCCTCGAATTCCTTACGGTCCTCCGGGTCCATTCTTTCCAACTCAACTTCCAAGCCTACCGGAATGCAAGACACCGGCACGTCCTCCGTCGCCAGTCCCGCGAATCGCGACGGGTCGGCCTCGTCGTCCGCCGTATTCACGACCGCCAGCCGCGGCTTCTCGCCGAGGAGCCGGAACGCTTTCGTGGCCTTGCGCTGTTCTTCCGACAATTCACTTTCACGAATCGGTCTACCCGCTTCCAGAGCCGCATTGACCGACAGAAGGGTTTCTCTTTCGAATTCGAGTACCTCGCGCTCGGCTTTGGGGAGCGGTTTCTTCAAGGAGGCCTCCAGTCGTTCAAGACGTCCCGAGACGATTTCCAGGTCGGCCAGCATCAGGTCTTCGCTGAAAGACGCCAGATCAGCCATGGGATCCGACCCGTCAAACGCGGCTAATACCAGAACCAACGAGGTGGCTTCTCGGATGAGGGCCAATTTGGACGCGTTCCCTCGCTGGTCTCGGCTCAAGCCCGGCGTGTCTACCAGCTCTATGGATGCGCGGGAAATCTTCTTCGGCTGATAGATTTCGCATAACGAATCGATTCGGGGCTCCGGAACAACCGTCATCGCGGATTGACCGGTATGCGCTACGGAGGGGTCCGGAGTCACTCCCGTTAGCCAGTGAAACAATGTACTTTTGCCGGAGCCCTGATAACCGACGAGACCAATCTTCATAGTCGATATTCTACAACTTTCCGTATTTCTACGCGACCCTTTCCATGTTTCTACGCGAGCCTTTCATTACAAGCCCGCGCGGCGCCGGGAACACGCCGCGCGGACTGGTGCCGCTTCATGACCCGGGACGATATCGCGCCCGGGCGAACCGAGCACCGGCTCCCCCAGAATTGTATAGGGCTGAGGCATAAACTTGAAAGCCCGGTATAGGTGGAATCCTTCCGACTCTCGAAATACACCCCCTCTTCCAAGCCGGACCGTTGACGTCAGCGGGCGTTGTTTGGCATAATAGAGTCTCATGTGAGGCTGCCAGATGCCGTTACGCAACAGAGTGCCACATCCTTCGGTAAGGATTTTTTAATGCTTTTTTGGGATTGGCTTCGAAGAACGAATTGCCGCCGGAGAGACTGTGCTTTGCGTCTCCATACGCCCGGAAGACGCCCGTTCGTTTTCGAGCCGTTGGAGTGCAGGGAACTGTTGTCCGTCTGGGCCGATCTCACTCCGCATGACCACCACGACAAGGGGGATTCGCCGACGGTTCAGCTCACCCGCACGTCAAGCGAAATGTTGTGTGGTGTTGTAAAAACGCCGGGAGCATGGGTAAGCCAAACGATATTGGGGGAAAAGGCGTTTTCCAAGATGGATTTGCCCGGCGCGGGGCACATCTCCCAGATCGGGGCACCAGAGGTGCCGGCCATTCGCCGGCTTATCGCCGTCCCGACGAATGCTCGGATTCACGTAACCGTCGTCGACGCGCCGCGGGTGGTTTCCGCCGAAACGCTCGGCCTGGACCATCCACTCGTTCCGGTGCGGCCGCCGGTCGAGAAAAGCGCACCGGTCGCGGAAGCCGTGTTCGAGCATGACCTTGCCACTTACGCGGTCGACGCATTTTCCGCCGGCCCCATCCACGTCAGCGAGGCGGGCGTAAAGGACGGGATCCGCTACATTTCGCTGGAAATCGTTCCGTTGGCCTACAACCCCCTCCGGCACGCGTTTTCCGTCTACGACACGCTGACTTTCACGTTATCACTTACCGGGGACGACCTCCCCGCCTCGGCGAAAGGGGAGCCGACCGGGCAGGAGGCCGCGGGGAAATCCGGCGGACTTCGATTCCTGGTCGTCGCCCACGATGATTTCGCGGGTTCCGGTGCCCTCGGTGCGTACGTATCGCACAAGACGGCGATGGGTTGGACCGTCGATTTTTTCGACACCTCGACGACCGGAACGGCGAAAGAGGATATCCGCGCCTTCATTCAGAGCCGTTATTCCGATCTTCAAACACGTCCGGAGGCGGTGTTACTGGTGGGGGACACCGATCGGATCGAAGCCTTTACCGGCTCCGGCTCTCGTTTTCCAGACACCGATCTCTACTACGGCTGCATGGATTCCGGAGATGACTGGATTCCGGAGCTGCCCGTCGGCCGATTTAGCGTGGCGGACGCGGCGCAACTGGCGACCGTCATAAACAAAACGATCGCTTACGAGACCAGCCCGGGGGGCGCATGGACCAGCAAGGCGGCGTTTATCGCGACCAGTGACACGGGCTTCTACGACGTCGCGGAGGGGACTCACGACTGGGTGATCGAGACCTACATGGAGCCGCTGGGATACGCGAGCGACAAACTCTACGCGATTTCGTACGACGCGACCACCGAGGATTTGCGAGACGCATTCGACGATGGGCGACTCCTCGGCGTATTCTCCGGCCACGGCGGCGAGCGTTCGTGGGTCGGTCCCTTTTTCTCACAGGCGGACGTCCGCGCAATTCAAGAGACCGGCGCCTATCCGTTCGTCATGTCGTTCGCTTGCGTAACGGGGCAATACACGCTCGACGAGTGCTTCGCCGAGACCTGGCTCCGAGCGCCGAACGGCGCGATCAATGTCTTCGCCTCCAGCGTCAACAGTCTCTGGACGGAGGACGATATCCTGGAGCGGCTTGTCTTCGACGCGATCTACGACGAGGGAATCGCCGCCTTCGGAGCGGCCACCCTTCGCGCGAAGGAACTCTACCTGGATTACTTCGGCCCCTCGCAGCAGACGCGAGGCTACTTCGAACAATACAATCTGTTGGGCGATCCGACGGTGGGGTTGCTCGGCCTGGGGTTTAGTCTGGCGAGCGATCCGACCTTGCCCTCCGCATTCATCGGGGAACCATACGACTTCACCTTTCGCGCCTCCGGTGGCGAGCCCGTCTCCTCCTGGTCTTTGTCGGGGGGGACCATCCCTCCGGGATTGGCTTTCGATGCCGCCGAAGGGCGCGTTTTCGGAACCCCAGCCGAGACCGGCTCCTGGTCCTTCTCCGTCGAGGCGACCGATGCCGGGGGCGACACCGCCGAAGGTACGTTCCGTTTGGACGTGGTTGCGCCTCTCGTCGTGACGACGCCGACGGAGCTTTCGCCGGGTTTCGTCGGTATTCCCTATTCGGTGATCTTGTCGGCCGAAGGGGGTATCGAACCCTACGTCTGGGCCGCCTCGACCGCCGGAGGTTACGTCGAACAGACGACCGAGTCGGGGTATCTCGGAGGCGGAACCGCCATGGGTTGGCGAGGGGATGATTCATCCTGGTCGCTGGACCTTCCATGGGAGTTTCCCTTCTACGGAACTTCGTACGATTCAGTCTGGGTTTGCAGCAACGGGTTTCTCGATTTCACCTCCGCGACGGCGAGTTACTCCAACAGTGACGCCGGCTTGAAGAACGCCGTTCGTATCGCCCCTTTGTGGGACGACCTGCGGACGAATACCGCCGACGGAGACATTTTCGTCATGCCGACGGAGCAGTACGTCGCGATCCGTTGGCGCGGAGAGACGTATGCCGGCGGACGGCCCGTGGACGTGGAGGCGGTGCTCTTCCGAAACGGGACGGTTCGTTTCAACTACGGCCAGGCGCACGGCGGACTCTCCCCGACGATCGGAATATCCGCGGGAAATAACCGCGATTTCCTTCTGGCGTCCTTGAGCGATCAGGCCGCCATCGCGGCCGACACGACGCTCGACCTGGCCTACGAGGCTCTGCTGCCGCCGGGGCTTTCGTTTGACGCCGCCACGGCGACGCTCCACGGAGCCCCGACCCACGCGGGGACGTTCGTCGCGGAGGTCGCCGTCTCGGATACCTCCAATCCGTCGCAGCGGGTCGCGACGAGTTTTTCCGTTGAAGTGAGCGCTTTCCCTCCCTTGGCCGTTTCGATCCCGGAGTCGGCCATGGAGGGAGACGGGCTCCTCGCCGGTCAGGGCGTGGTCTCGCTGGCGGTTCCGGCCGAAGCCGACGTGGAAGTCTCGCTCTCCAGCGACGATGCTTCCGAGATCACGCTGCCTCAAACCCACGTCCGAATTCCAGCCGGCGAGTTGTCCGCGACGTTCGATTTGTTGGTGCAAGATGACGCGGTCTTGGACGGTTCGAGAGTGGTGACGGTCACCGCCGCCGCGGCGGATTACGTGGACGGTCACGGCGTCATCACGGTGCATGACAACGAAACGGCGATCCTGGGGCTTTCCGTGGCGTCCCGGGCGACCGAAGGGGACGGGGTGATC
Source organism: uncultured Planctomycetaceae bacterium (assembly GCA_964520785.1). Taxonomy (GTDB): domain Bacteria; phylum Planctomycetota; class Planctomycetia; order Pirellulales; family Thermoguttaceae; genus CAZFQG01. Next base: position 23,393 of record CAZFQG010000022.1, read on the forward strand.
TCGGGCGCCGGGACCATAAGCGTGGACGTCGCTCCCGACGAGGATGTGCTCATTGCGGTGACGTCGCTCGACGAAACCGAGGTCATCTGTCCTCCCTTCGTCGTTCTCCCGGCGGGAGAGCACTCGGCGTCTTTCGACGTCGAAATCGTGGACGACGACGAGATCGATGGTACCGCCGTGGCCGGAATCGCCGTCTTCGTGGTGAACTGGAATCAAGCAATCGCTTACATGGAGGTCGCAGACAACGACGCCTTCCTGGAGGTCGTCGTTCCGGAGCGACTCTGGGAGGGGGCCGGATCCGCGGGCGGCGCCGGGCAGGTGCGGCTCGGTGGGAGAAGTGCCGAAGACGTCACCGTGTGGCTGACCTCTTCAAATCCGGAACAGGTCGAGGTCGCGGAGTCCGTCATCATCGAGGCCGGACGCCTTTTCGCCGACTTCAATATGGAAGTTTTCGACAATTCCGTCCGCGACGGTTCCCGCGGGGTGACCATCGGTGCCACCGCCCCCGGGCTGGCCGGGGCAACGGCCGAGGTGACCATTCTCGACGACGAACTCGATCACTTCTTCATCGGATCGGTCGACGATCCTCAAACGGCGTCCGTGCCGTTCGAGGTCACGGTCGTCGCCAAGAACATCGACGGCGAAACCATCGAGCCTTTCGCGGAAACGGCGAGCCTTTCCGCCGTGGGCGGCGGGGGCGAACTCCCGGTACGTTTCGTCTCCAAGCGGCGCGAGCCGTCCGTCTACGAGCCGGTTTCGCTCGAAGATTCATCCGGGCACGTCGCCGACTTGAAGGGATCATTGGGGTCCTATCACGACTACGCCGGCGTGACGTCGTTTCTCGCGTCGTACGCCGCGAGCTATTCCGACGTATGCAGTCTCGTGTCGCTCGGTCAGTCGGTTCTGGGTCGTGAATTGTGGGCGCTGAAGATATCCGATAACCCGCTTCTGGAAGAGGACGAGCCGGAATTCAAATACGTTTCGACGATGCACGGAGACGAACGCATCGCGTTGGAGATGAGCCTGTATCTGATCGACCACCTTCTGACCGGATACGGAAGCGACCCCGACGTAACCGAACTCGTCGACGAAACGGAGATATGGATCGTTCCCTTGATGAATCCCGATGGATTGGAGTCCGGGTCCCGCTACAACGCCAACGGCGTCGATCTTAACCGCGCGTTTCCCGACGGCGCCGTCTCTTCCATTGGAACGGTCTTCACCGCCCCCCTGACCGATTTCTCCGAGTTTGAACCGGAAGTCGCCGCCATCATGCAATGGGGTATCGCGAACAGCGCGACCCTCTCGGCCAACCTTCATAGCGGCGCCTTGGTCGTGAATTACCCTTACGACAACGACGGGCTCGGCGACGTCGATTCTCCAACGCCCGACGACGCGCTGTTCGAATATCTCTCGGAAACGTATTCCAGTCTGAATCTTCCCATGTGGAACAGCTCGTCGTTTCCGCGCGGAATCACCAACGGCGCCGCCTGGTATTCAATGACCGGTGGAATGCAGGATTGGAACTACCGGTACCTGAGCTGCAACGAGGTGACGATCGAACTCTCGGACGTCAAGACGCCGGCGGAGAGCCTCATCGACGCGTATTGGAACGACAACCGCGACGCGATGCTCGCGTATATGGGGGCCGTCCACATGGGAATCCGCGGCCTCGTGACGGACGCCGTGACCGGCGAGCCGGTCTACGCCCAAATCACCATCGCCGGCAATGCCCATCCCGTCTACTCGGACCCCGACGTCGGCGATTACCACCGTTTACTCCTTCCGGGAAACTACGACGTGACGCTCGGCGCGCCCGGGTATTCCAGCCGCACCATCTCCGGCGTGAGCGTGATCGGCGAGGGGCCGACGCGCCTCGACGTCGAGTTGACTCCGCTTGGCGAAGGGATCGTCTTCTCCGACGGCGTTTGGAGCGGCCAAATCGCGATCGACGCGCTTGATTCCTCCGCGCGAGTCCGCGTGGCGGTGGGTGACGGGCCGTTCTCGCACGGCAATCCGTTCGCCGTCGTTTCCGGCCCGGTGGTCGCTCTGGCGTTCGCGCCGTTTCCCGATTTGCAGTACGCCGCCGTCCCGTTCGACGTCACGCTCTGGGCGGTCGACGCCAACGGGTTCCCCGGGACCGCCTTTTCCGATACGTTCACGCTTCAGGCAACCGCGGGCGGTTCGCCGATCGCCGTGTCGCCGTCGGGCGGCACGTTTGAAAACGGCGCCTGGTCCGGGTCGGTCACGTTCGAAGAGGTCGCTTCGGACGTAGTCATCGTCGCCGTCGCCGAATCACTGAGTACCCAGACCGAGCCGCTCCAAATCGCCCACGGTCCGCCGTTGAAGCTCGAAATCCCGCTTAGCGCGACGGAGGGAGATGGATTCCTCTTCGGTACCATCTCTTTGCCGGAAGTCGCCCCCGAGGACGTCTTGGTGTCCATCGCGTCCAGCGACGCCGAGAACCTGGCTCCCTCGTGGTCGCACGTGACCATTCCCGGCGGTCAGCTTTCCGTTCCGATTCAATTCGCGGTCGGAGACGACGCGGATTTGAACGGGACGCGGGTCGCGACGATCACGGTAACGGCGGACGGATACCTCGCCGATTCGGTCGCGGTGGAGATTCACGACGACGAGACGACCGTATTGTCGCTTGTGCTGCCCCCGAGCGTGGCTGAAGCGGACGGACCCGCGTCCGGCGTTGGAGTAGTCTCGATTCCCGTGGCCGCGGCGCGCGACGTCGCCGTGCGGCTGAGCGTTTCCGACGAGTCGGAACTCGTTCTGCCGGAGACCGTCGTAATTCCCGCCGGACATGCTTCGGCGACGTTCGCGATCGGCGCCTTCGACGACAACCGCATCGACGGCGACCGAACGGTGAGCGTTACCGCCTCGGTGGTTAATTGGACGAGCGCGAACGAGTCGATTCTCGTCTTGGATGACGAGAGCCGGCAATTGACGATCGTGATTCCCCCGCTGATTTGGGAAGGGGAGGAGGCTCCTTCGGGCGCGGCCACGGTCTCCATCGACGGAACATTGCCCCATGACCTGACGTTGTCGCTGGATCCTTCCCATGACGGGATATTGGATATTCCCGCGACGGTCATTATTCCGGCCGGGCACGTGCATGCCTCCTTCCGCTTCGCCGCGCCCGACAACGCGGTAGCCGAGGGAAATCGCGCGGTTTCCGTCACGGTCTCCGCCGACGGATTTGACGGGGCCGCGGCGCAATCGCTCGTCGCGGACAACGAAGTCGATATCTTCGTCTTCTCTCCGGTCGGCACGAACCAGACGGCCGGAGTTCCCTTTCCTGTCCAGGTCGAGGCGCGTAACATCGACGGGATGGCGATCGCCGTCTTCAACCAGCCGTGCGATTTGAAGGTCCTCGGCGCGGGCGTCGGCGAGACCGTCGAGTATACGCCCAAGACACTCACTGGTTTCACACAAGGAAGGTGGTCCGGCCAAGTTACCGTCAACGCCCTGCTCAACGACGTGTATTTGATGGTGACCGACGGCGCCGGGCACGTCGGAGTCAGCGGGGCGGTCGACTTCGCCGCCGGAGCGGCCGCTGGATTCGTCTGGCAGGAAATCGCGTCTACGAAATTCGCCGATATTCCCTTCGCGACGGCGTTCCGCGCCGTCGACGCGAACGGGTTCCCTACGAGTCACTTCGACGGTACGGTCGAAATCCGGGCCCAGGCCGGCCTCATCGGCGAGGTAAGCATCGGGAGCGGGACCGAAATCTGCGAGTTTCCGCTCAACGCCTATTGGGAGGATGCACGGACCCAGGTCATCTACCGCGCGGACGAGATCGGCGGTGCGATGAACATCGCCGCCCTGGCGATCAACGTGACGCAGGTTCCCGACCGGACGCTCGAGAATTGGACGATCCGGATGAAACATGTTTCCTATGATGACTATTCTTCCGGTGGGACGTGGGAGTCGGACGGGTGGGTAACCGTCTATCGGCACGACGAAGTCTTCTCGCGCGGCGGCGAAACATGGTTCGCCTTCGATACCCCCTTCGCGTACAACGGCACCGACAATCTTCTGGTCGATTTCAGCTTCGACGGTTCGTCCTACGGAACCGACGGCTGGACGCAATGTACATACGTGGGCAAGACCCGCGCCTTGCACGGGGCCAGCGACAGCAACGACGGCGACCCACGCGCCTGGTTCGGGACCATCCCCGACCCGTCCATCGAACAATACATCGTGAACATCCGCCTTCAAAGCACCACCGAAGTGCGGCTGGTACCCGCGTCCGTCGAGGTCGTCGAAGGAGTTTGGACGGGTACCGTCACCCTTTCGGATTCCACGCAGCAGGTGTACCTTCAGGCGGCCTCCGGGCCAGAGGGATTCTCGGGCCAGAGCAATACGTTTTCGGTTCGGGCGTTCAACGGCCTCTACGGCGATCTCGATCAGAACGGCAGCGTCGGCTCAAGCGATTTGGACATAGTGCGTTCGCGTTGGGGGCAGGCGGTCCCCCCCGGTTTCATTCTTTACGGGGACATAACGGGCGACGGCTGGGTCAGTGCCCAAGACCTGGACGTGGTTCGCGCAAATTGGGGAGAGATCGTCCCGGCTCCGGCCGTGCGCACGACTGGTCCGAAAACGGAAGGTTCGAAGGATTCGCCTTCCTCCGCGGCCCGCCTGAAGGGAAACGCGGGTTTCGAACCCGCGGACACGGAGGCACACTTGCGGCGCGACGTCTACGTGGATTTCGCGATCGCCGAAGACTTTGGCCCGCGCGCCGCCCCCGAAATCCAACCGGTGCTGGAACTCCACGCATTACTCTCGGAACGCGACGATGCACCATTGGCAAATCGGTTTCACCGCTTCGTCCCCTTTCGCGAGATCGTCGACGGCCTTTTCGCTTTAGGTGGTCGGTAATCCGAGTTGCCTGATTCGCGTCGTTTCCGCCGTCCTCTTGGCGGTCGTACTCGCCGGCTCGCCGGCTGCGTTCGCCAACCGGCCTTGCTCCCGCCTTAATGGTCGTCTAGAATTGCGTTCTTCTCTGGAGACGCTGGATAATCCGGCAGACCCCCCGCTGGCACTGTTCGCAGCGACGGCCGTTCGCGGCGCGCACGAGGAACCGATGACCGACAACGACGACCTACTGATCCATCCATTTCAAAACGGGCTTGTCCTGATCGCCGAACACGTCCCCCAGGTCCAATCGGTCGCCGCCACGATCCTGCTTCCAGTGGGCGCGAAAGACGACCCCGCGGACCGGCGGGGTTTGGCGGCCGCCGTCTGCGAAATGATGTCCCGCGGGTGCGGTTCGCGCGACAGCCGCGAGTTCATGATCGAGTTGGACAACCTGGGCGTGGAACGCAGCGAAAACGTCTCGCCGATGTACACCTCGTTCGGTTTCGCGACGCTCGCGGACAAGCTGGAACCGGTGATGGCGATTTACGCCGACTTGCTCCGCCGTCCCAGGCTGCCGGTGGAACACCTCGAACCGATCCGGCGTCTGCTGCTCCAAGAGCTTCAATCGATCGAGGACGACCCGGCCCAGAAAGTGCTTATTGAGTTGAGACGCCGCCAATACCCGTCCCCCTGGGGCGAGTCTCCGCAAGGAGACCCGGAGGGGGTCAGCTCGATTACCCTGGACGAGATTCACGCCTTTCACGCCCGGCACTCGCACGCCGGTGAGGCCATCCTGGCGGTTGCCGGCAAGTTCGAGTGGGATACGCTTCGCCGAACGGTTGAGAATCACTTCGGAGATTGGCTCGCCGCGGACCGGGACCCGGTCGTCGAGAAACCGCCTTCGACGCAGGCCGTCCATTTGCCATACGATTCGACGCAGACGCACATCGGCATCTCCTATGAAAGCGTCCCCTACCGGCATCCCGACTACTTCCAAGCGTTTGGGGCGGTCGGCGTGCTCAGCGGAGGGATGAGTGCAAGGCTCTTCACCGAAGTCCGCGAGCGCCGAGGGCTGTGTTACACGGTCTTCGCGTCGCAACATTCGTTGCGGCATCTCGGCAGCGTGTTGTGCTATGCCGGAACGAGCGCCGAGAGGGCGCAAGAGACTCTGGACGTGACCTACCTGGAACTGCTCCGCCTCGCGGAAGGGGTAAGCGAGGAGGAGCTGAATCGGGTCAAGGCGAGGATCAAGAGTTCTCTCGTCATGCAGCAGGAAATGACCGGCGCGCGGAGTTCCGCCATCGCGCGCGACTGGTTCCATCTCGGGCGCGTCCGTTCGGTCGCCGAATTGGAGCGAATCGTCGACGACCTGGCCCGGGAGACGATCAACGCCTATTTGTCGGCGAATCCGCCATCGAACCTCAACATCGTCACCCTGGGCCCGGAGCCGTTGGCAAACCCGGAACGCGCAACGCCGTGAAGCATTGCTAGGCGGCTATTGGTTCACGTAGTTTCCTTGGTTTTTGCCGTTCTTCCGGGGTCATCGCTCTGATGTCCGGTTCGCCTAGGTTCTCCTTATCTAAACCCTTCGGGCGGTACCGTGCCTTCTTGTCGGTGCGGTTATTGTACTTCTGGAGGGACGGCTCGCGACAATTGGGAATATGGATCTTAGCCGTGTTTGGGTTAGTGTTTGGGGGGAGGGAGAGCGGTTGGTGGTCGGTGGGTGGTGGGTGGTGAGTTTTCGGTGGATTGGTGGATTGGTGGTTTCGTGGGGGGGCTCTTGTGCCGGGGGCACACTGATGGGCGAGCTATCAGTGGGACGCGGGGAGAGATGTGTACTACATAAAAAAAGGGGGGGGTATTTTGTGGGGATTGTCGGTAGATTTTTGGGGGGGTGGATTTACGCTCTGGGGTTGGGTGGTGATTGGGGGGGCCCCCTCGCGGCCGGTTCGTGGCCGGTTCGTGGCTGGGCTGGGCGGGCCGGTCCATAGGGTGCGGGCGTTCGCGCCGGGGAGGTTGCGTACACCGGCAGGGGTGCCGACGCCGCATTTGCAGGGGGACTCTTCTTGGCGTGCCGGGCCGGTCGAGAGGCCGGTTTCCAGCCGGGGCGAATCGGGAGATTCGCGGTTTCCGGAGGGCAAGGCGCGGACAGTTTCCTTCGAGTGGGCGCTATGGTGCCGCGGGACGATTAGAAGATGGTTCCGCCGAGATGACGAAACGCGCGTGCCGGCGAAGTTCGCTTCGCAATCGCGGCCCGAGGACGTGGCGGAAAGGAACGCCACGGCCGAGCGTGCCGGGTGCGGGGCAAGCACGGCGAGCAGGCGTAGTCGCGGTGCGTGTCCAAAGCCACGCCGTCGTCGGCCAACGCGCCCCCTCGCACCGGCTAAAGGAAACGGGAAGAACTGGTAGGGAGGGATGGCGATTCTAGAACTTCCGAGTGGGGCTCGACAGCGAAAACGGTGGGATCGGTAAGCGCGCGAAATCAAGCCGCCGAACGCGCGGCTTCGCGCCGGATTCGATGGTATGCCGGTTGCACTTGGAAGCATTGAGACAAGGTAGTTGTCGTTCCGCGGTGCCGAGCGCCTGGGTGGACGGCAGAGAGTTCGCGATAGACTTGTGCCGAGGAAACACGACCTGCGCGGAGCGCGTTGCGTGGTGCCCGGCGGCTGGGTTCGTTAACTAGGATTTCGCATTTCAGTTGCGTCCTGAAAGGGACGGCGCGGAGTTGGAAGAAGGAGAAACGGCGATGCCGGAAAAGAAATCGGATGAACGGATACTGTGGCTCGAAAACATCACGAATGAGGACGTCGCTCGCGTTGGCGGAAAGAACGCGTCCCTCGGAGAGATGATTCGGCAACTGGGGGAACGGGGGGTCCGAGTGCCGGGTGGATTCGCGACGACGGCCGCGGCCTACCGGGATTTCCTCCGCGAAAACGATCTGGAATCCAAGATTCGCGAACAGATTGACCGCTTGCATGAAGGCTCGAGCGAATTGGCCGAGGTCGGGAAGGCGATCCGCCGACTCTTCCATAGGGCGTCGTTCCCGGAGCAAACCGTAAAAGCCATTCGGCAGGCCTATTCCGAGATATGCGAGCGAAACGACCGCCGCGACCTGGACGTCGCCGTCCGCAGCAGCGCCACGGCGGAGGACCTGCCGGAGGCCAGCTTCGCCGGCCAGCAAGAGACGTTTCTCAACGTCAGCGGGGAGGACGAACTCCTCGACGCCTGCCGGCGGTGCTACGCGTCGCTGTTTACCGACCGGGCCATTTCCTATCGCGAGGAAAAGGGATTCGACCATTTGAGCGTAGCCCTTTCGGTCGGCGTGCAACGGATGGTTCGTTCCGACAAGGCGGGTTCCGGGGTGATGTTCTCGATCGATACGGAGACGGGTTTTCCCAACGTTATCGTCATCGATGCCGCCTGGGGACTGGGCGAGAACGTGGTACAAGGGGCCGTGAACCCGGACGAATATCGCGTCTTCAAACCGTTGGTGGACGAGGAGTCTTATCGCCCGATCATCGAGAAGACGCTGGGGACGAAAGAGAAACAGATGATATACGCGTCGGGCGGAAGCGAGACGACCAAGAACGTCGACACGCCGAATAAGAAGCGTCGTCGTTTCGTACTCGATGACGAGGAGATATTGACCCTTTCCCGGTGGGCCGTCGCGATCGAGCGTCACTACGAAAAACCGATGGACATGGAATGGGCCAAAGACGGCGATAGCGGCGATCTCTACATCGTTCAGGCGAGGCCGGAGACGGTGCAATCCCAAAAGACGAGCCAATCGCTGAAGACGTACCGGTTGAAGGAGAAAGGCGAGATCATTTGCGAGGGTCTGGCGATCGGTCAGGGAATCGCCGACGGGAAAGCATGCGTCATCGAGAGCGCCGAGGAGATCGACCGTTTCGAAGACGGCTCGATTTTGATCACGGAGATGACCGATCCGGATTGGGTGCCGATCATGAAGCGGGCGGCCGGTATCGGGACCGACCACGGGGGGCGGACCAGCCATGCGGCCATCGTCAGCCGGGAACTGGGTCTGCCGGCCGCCGTGGGGACGCGCAGCGCGACGGAGATCATCGAAAACGAGCGCCGAATCACCCTTTCATGCGCCGAAGGGGAGAAAGCGCGGATTTATGACGGAACGCTCGATTACGAGGAGGAGGACGTCTCGCTCGAGGACATCCCGGAGACGTCGACCAAAATCATGATGAATATCGCCAGTCCTTCGGCCGCGTTTCGCTGGTGGCGGCTGCCATGCGACGGTATCGGTCTGGCGCGAATGGAGTTCATCATCGATAACGTGATCAAGATTCACCCGATGGCGTTGATCCATCCCGACGAGGTTGACGACGGAGCGCGCCGGAGGATCGAGGAATTGACGCGCGGTTACGACGATAAGACCGAGTACTTCGTACCGAATCTGGCAGGAGGGATCGGCACGATCGCCGCGGCGCAGCATCCAAAAAGGGTGATCGTCCGGATGAGCGACTTCAAGACCAACGAATACGCGGATTTGATTGGAGGCGAGCCGTTTGAACCGACGGAAGAAAACCCGATGTTGGGCTTTCGCGGCGCTTCTCGGTACTACAGCGATCAATACCGCGAGGGGTTCGCGCTCGAATGCGCCGCGATCCGGCGCGTCCGTGAAGAAATGGGAATGAAGAACGTAGTCGTGATGATCCCATTCTGCCGTACCCCGGAGGAAGCGGACCGCGTCCTGGAAGTCCTGGCCGACCACGGGCTCCGCCGGGGCGAGGACGGTCTGGAGGTCTACTGCATGGCCGAGATTCCCTCGAACGTCGTCTTGGCGGAGCAATTCGCCGAGCGGTTCGACGGCTTCTCGATCGGGAGCAACGACCTGACGCAGCTCGTCCTCGGAGTCGGCCGCGATTCGGCCGAATTGCAGAATCTGTTCGATGAACGTCATGAATCAGTCAAACGGACGATCGAGCAGTTGATCCGTACGGCGCATCAACACGGCACGAAGGTCGGCATTTGCGGGCAGGCCCCCAGCGACTACCCGGACTTCGCCGCCTTTCTCGTCGAGCAAGGGATCGACTCGATATCGCTCAACCCGGATAGCGTCGTCAAGGTGAAGCGGCACGTCGCGAACGTGGAGCGCGGGATTTTGGACGAGGCGAAGGATCGTGAGCACGCCGACGTAGGCTAGTTCGTGGATGATACATCCATTTTTCGGTCAGGAAACGCCTTTGTAATCCGTCCAGTATCGGGGACGGCCGTAGAAATCGTAGAGTACTTCCTCGTAGCGTCGATTGATGGACGTCGTGGGATCGTATTCGGGGCTGTTCTCAATCACCTCGCGGGTCAGTTCCAGGTCGATCTTCCGGGAGTCCCAGTGAATCGCCTCCGCCCATACCGGCGGGATGAGGACCTGGCGTCCGGGCAGCCAATTCCGGGTATCGATCACCAGATAGCGGATTATCCACGGACGATCTCCCTGCCCTTCATCCCGTCCCGCGTCCGCACCTTCGTCATCAACGATGAATTCGGTGACATGTCCGATCTCTCCGTCGGTGGCTTGAATTCGATACCCGTTGATAGCATTGATGCTGCGGAGGTTCGTATCCGCCTGAGCTTGGTTCGTCCTCTGTTCGAGATTCGCCCAGGCCATTCCCCATCCGAAGTGTTTCGCCAACTCGGCTTCCTTCTGCCGAGAGACCGGAAGGTCTTGTTCGATCGTTGGGCTTTGCTCAATCTGATCGCGTGACAGGGAGGTATACAAACGCTTCAAGGCGTAGTCGGCATTCTCGACGATTTGGGGCGGAAGAATAACGCGACGCCCCGGGAGCCACTGGCCCGTATCGATCTCGAAATACCGGATGTTCCAGTCCGTTCCGTCAAAGAGGATATCTCGAAGGGTACCCACGATTCCGTCTTTCCCTTCGATCTGACTTCCATCAAGTTGTTGAGCGGCGATAAGCATGATACTCTTCTCCCTTTTCTGAGGACCGGAATAAGGTGGTGAGGCGTTTTTCCGTTCGATACCGGTGCCGATTTCCCTCAAGAAGAACGGACCTCGGCCCTTGCGTACACGGGTAGCGCACGTGCGCGTGGCCGAGATCGCGGCGCGGACAGGATGCGCGCGTCGTTCGCGGCGACACGGGTTTTGGCATCCAATTTGCAGGTTGAGGTCTGCGCCATTGGGTTGCGACCATCCGGCAAGCGTATCCGTCATCTCATTTGTTTGAGATTTGATCGGAGAGGAAAGAAATCTAGCGAGTAGTAGAGCGAGTAGTAGAATGAGTGATAAGGAAAACCGAAAAGACAGGACCGTCGCGATTCTCGTCGCCGATCTGTATGAAGATCTGGAGCTGTGGTATCCCTTCTATCGGCTGCGTGAAGAGGGATTCCGCGTCTGGCTGATCGGGACGGAGGAGGGGTGCATCTACAAGTCCAAGCACGGGTATCCGGCCCGGGCCGACCAAGCCGCGATCGACGCGATCATCGATGAATTCGACGCCGTGGTAATTCCCGGCGGCTACGCACCGGACCATATGCGTCGAGACCCCGCCATGGTCAAGTTCGTGGCGGACGCGGTACGCGATGGGAAGACGGTGGCGGCAATCTGTCACGGTGCCTGGATGCTCTGCTCGGCGGGCGTCCTCTCCGGTCGCCGCGCGACCAGCTTTTCCGCGATTCGCGCCGACTTGATGAACGCTGGGGCGGATTGGGTCGATGAGGAGGTGGTTCGAGATAATAATCTGATTACCAGCCGGACCCCCGCCGACCTGCCGGCATTCATGCGGACGATCATTAAGGATTTGGCGGGAAGTTTGATACCCGCATAACAGCCCAAACAGGCCCGCGAAGACTCTCCCGGTTGATCCCGGAATCCAGTTCCATCCCACGAATACTCGCGTAGCGTAAAGGAGAAACAAATGTTGCGGATCATCTGCCCCGCTCGACAGTCCCAAGGCGTGCTGTTCGCTTGTGCCACGGGAGTGATCATCCTGGCGGCGTCGACGCAAGTCGGCGTTTCCGGTGACGCCCGGCTGCCGGATCAAACCTATATGCCGGTGGTGATCGAGCAGGATTTCGAGAAGACCAAGGCCGCGGATGAGGCCGAGAAGCCGGAGTTAATGGAGCGGCAAAACAAACTCCTCAATCGCCGCTACGACCTGCGCGACGACCCGTCCGACGTCTCGATGTCCGGCGGACGCAAGAAGGTACAACAAGGCGTCCGCGTCAAGTTGCCGGAAGGCGTCACGTGGGAGGCACTCGCAAAAATGACCCCGGAAGAAATCAAGGAGAAAGACGTTTTTCCCATGGGGTTTCGGCCGCTCCCGCACGCGGATCACAAAACCGGCGGCCAGGTCTTTCCGGAAGAACAGATCGACGCGATGCAACGGTTGGAAAAGCGGGATTTGAAGCGATTCGACATCGATTTCGATTTGCCGTCGCACCTGACCCCCGAGTTCCCTCCGCCCATTTTCTTGAGCAGCCGCCCGGACCTGGGCGACGTGTCACAAGGCAAGGTCCTTTCGATCAAGAACTACTACGAGTTGATGAAAGGCAAGCTCACGCCGGTTCAGATGGAAGGGCTGCGACTGCTGTTGACGCCGTTCCCGCAACAGCAGTTCAACCAGACCGAGGACCGCAAGGTGAACGAGCCGAGTCTCGGGGTGAGCTGCCTCGACTGCCACGTCAACGGGCACACGAACGCGGCATTCCACCTCAATCCGGACACGCGGCCGCAGGCGGCCCGGTTCCGGCTGGATACGGTGAGCCTCCGCGGAATGTTCAACCAGTTGATCCACGGGTCGAAGCGTTCGCTCCGTTCGATCGAGGATTTTACGGAGTTCGAGCAGCGGACGGCCTATTTCGACGGAGACCACGTCATCGCGGCCAAGAAGGGCGTCAATTTGCCGGACCGCGCCAGCCAGGTCGTGATGATGGCCCAGATGCAGAATATGCTCGATTTTCCGCCGGCGCCGAAATTGGACGAATTCGGCCGACTCCGCGAGGACAAGGCCACGGAATTGGAACTCGAGGGGGAGAATGTCTTCTTCGGAAAGGGCCGTTGCGCCGAATGCCACAAACCTCCGTTCTACCTGGACGACAAGATGCACGATTTGCATCTGGAGCGGTTCTACGACCCCGAAATGATCAGCGACCAATACAACATCGCCGACGGCCCGATCAAGACGTTCACGCTCCGCGGGATCAAGGACTCGCCCCCCTATCACCACGACGGGCGTCTGTTGACTCTGGAAGATACGGTCGAGTTCTTCAATTTGGTTCTGGATTTGAAACTGAACGATAGGGAGAAGGAGGCGCTTACGGCGTTTATGCGGTGTCTGTGAGGCCGTTTTTCCATCGTCGAACTGAAAAGAACCACGAGCGCCCCGTGAGAGAGGCTCTTTCCCGCGGGGCGTTGGAAAGCGCGTGACCCATGTATAATCTCCTGTTGTTCATTCTACTCGCCGCGGGCGCGGTGCCGCTGATTTCGGGCCTGGCGAACATGAAGAAAGGACGGATCGCCGTTGGAATCGCGATCCTCGTCCTTTCGATCGGTTTTTTCGCGTTATTGAGCTTCTGGAGCGAGATGCTTTGGTTCTCCGCGTTGGGATACTCCGGCCGGTTTTGGACCGCCGTCTTCGCGTACGTCGGTACGGCGGCGGTAGGAGCCGTTTTCGCCGGCTTAGCCGTTTTTCTGCTCACCTGGCCCATTCCGTCGAAACCACCCCTGGCCCGGGCGTGGCCGGAAGTGCTCGGCGTGCTGCTGGGAGCCTTTTGGGGTGCGCGGAACTGGGAACTCGTCTTGAAGTATCTGAACGGTGTGACGACGGAAATCCGCGATCCAATCCTGGGACGAGACGCTGGATTCTATCTCTTCTCGCTGCCGTTCTACGACGCCCTATATTGGCTCCTGTTGGGCATCGCGACGGTCGCCGTCCTCGCGGGGGGGATCTACCTGGCGACGCCCCGGCGACGCGAGGAGGGCCAGGCTGCCTGGCGGGATACCCTTTCAGATCGTAACTACGGCGATTTCTACGGCCTCTACGTGGGCCTCGGCGTGTTTCTCCTCGTAGTGGGTTGGGGCAACTACCTCAATCGATTCCATTTGATGTACTCGCCGCTCGGCGCGGTCAGCGGACCGGGGTGGACCGACGTGACCATTCGCTTCCCGGCGTACTGGCTCGTCGCCGCGGCCTGCGTGGTTGCCGGCGTGGTCCTGCTGATTCCCCCTCTCAGTCGTCGGATGCACGCTTGGACGTCGTTCGCCGAGGACGGCGTGCCGGGCGCCGCCGCGGTGGGCATTCCGATCGCAGCGGTCGTCGGAATCTGGTTCCTTGCGTTGTTCGTGGCCCCCGGCTTGACGCAATGGCTCGTCGTCGAGCCGAATGAGATTTCCATGGAGAAGCCGTACATCAAACATAATATCGAATTCACGCGGCGCGGTTTCGGGCTCGATGCGGTCGAAAAACGGAAGTTCCCCGCCTCCGCCGAGTTCAACCGCCAAATCGCGGAGAAACACCAGGACGTTCTTTCGCAAGTCCGGCTTTGGGATCCACGCGCCCTCATTCAAGTCTACAAACAGTTTCAGGAAATCCGCCTCTATTACGTGTTTCCCGACGTCGACATCGACCGGTATACCATTGACGGGAAGTACCGCCAGGTAATGGTCTCGCCTCGCGAAATGCAGTTGGACCACCTTCCGAAGAAAAGCCGGACCTTCGTCAACCGGCACTTCAAGTACACGCACGGCTACGGCCTGACGCTGGCTCCGGTCAATGAATTCACATCGAACGGCCTGCCCGATTTGTTCGTGAAGGACATCCCGCCCAAGTCGCGGTTCGCGAGTTTGGAGGTAGAGAACCCGCGAATCTACTACGGAGAGCTGACGGACGATTACGTGGTCGGAAACTCGAAAGAGGAGGAGTTCGACTACCCGCGCGGCGAGGAGAACGTCTACAATCGCTACGACGGAAAGGGGGGCGTTGAACTGAGCAATCTCTGGCGACGCTTCGTCTTCGGCTGGTCCTTGGGGGGAACGCGGTTTTTCTTGTCGAGTTACCCGACCGAGAAAAGCCGGGTCCTGTTTCGTCGCAACGTCGCGAAGCGGGTGAAGGCGCTGGCTCCGTTTCTGAAGCTCGATCAGGATCCGTATATCGTCCTCTCGGGAGGTAAGCTCTACTGGATATTGGATACGTATACCACTTCGCGTAATTATCCTTACAGCGAACCGTTCGAATCGATGTCGGAAGTCGGGCGCCCGAGCGACGCGGCGACGATGGAGGCGCGGCCGGAAGATTATCTTTACGGCGCCAACTACGTCCGTAACGCGGTGAAGGTCGTGGTGGATGCGTACGAAGGAACGGTCGACCTCTACGTTTTCGATCCCGACGATCCCATAATCCGGGTGTGGCGCCGTATCTTTCCGACACTCTTCAGAGACAAGAAGGAGATGCCGAGCGATCTGTTGGCCCACATCCGCTATCCGGAGGGACTTCTGCTCGCCCAAGGCCTCGTGTACGCCAAATACCACATGACCGACCCGGCCGTCTTCTACAATCAAGAGGACTTGTGGGTTCGCGCAACGGAGAAATACTATGGCAGCGTCCAGCCGGTGGAGCCGTATTACATCATGTGGCAGCCGCCGGAGACGGATCGCACCGAATTCGTGCAAATCTTGCCGTTTACACCCAAAAACCGCCAGGTGTTGATCGGCTGGATCGCCGGAATGTGCGATCCCGAAAACTACGGCCGCGTTCTTTCCTACCGGTTCCCGAAGGAGAAACGCGTACTCGGCCCGCAGCAGGTGGAGACGAAGATCGACCAGGACAGCTATCTTTCGGGTCAGTTGTCATTGTGGGACCAGCGTGGTTCGAATGTCATTCGCGGAAACGTGTTGGCGATTCCGATCGGCGAGACGCTGCTGTACGTGGAGCCGATCTATTTGCAGGCGGACGCGGCGGCCTATCCGGAACTCCGTCTCGTGGCGCTGATGCACGAGGATACGCTGAGTTACGCGGAGACGTTCGAGAAGGCGCTGGAGGGCCTCTACGGCGAGCGGAAGCCGACCCAGGAACCGGCCCCCGGGAAAGCGTCCCCCCCGACGGACGAGTCATTCGCGAAGCTGGCGCAGCAGGCCGGCGAGGCGTTCGACGAGTACCTGAAAGCGCATGGCGAGCGCCGTTTCGACGACGCGGCGGGGGCGATCGAGAGGCTTAGTGAAACGCTCTCGGAACTCCAAGAACGTACGTCGGACGTGAGTCCTCCCCCGGAAGAAAAACCCCCACAAGAACCAAGGCCTTGATTTTCGCGTTTACAATGCGGATACTTCCTTGGTCCACGTTGGTCGACGATCGTTCGTTGACGTGTCCTGATGACGTCCAAAGGCAACCGTACCATGAACCCCCCCATTGAACGTCGGACATTCCTTCAGGTCGCCGGGAGTTCGGCGGCCGTGTTTCCGTTTCTCAATTCGGCCAGTGCGAAAGGAGCACCGATCGTGGCCATTCCGAGAAGCACCGAACCGTTGGTCCGTTTGTTGGAGGAGACACCGCAAGACAAAGTCGTCGAGGCGCTCGCCGAGAAGATTCGCGGCGGCGCGGCGTATCGGGACGTCCTGGCCGCGTTACTCATGGCCGGGGTCCGCAACGTCGAGCCGAGGCCGACTGTCGGATACCAGTTTCACACCGTCCTGGTGGTACAGGCGATCCATCTCATTTCCTCGGCCCTGAAGGGAAACAAACGATGGATTCCACTATTGTGGGCGGCGGACTATTTTAAGGACGCGCAAGCCGAGGATGAACGAGAGCGGAATTGGACGATGCGGCCGGTCGACGAATCGGCCGTGGCGGCGGTGAAGGACCCCAAGACGGAATTCGTCGACGCGATGGAGGCGTGGGACGAATCGAAGGCGGACGCCGCCGTCGTCGCCCTGGTCCGAACGGCCGAACCGGACGAAATCTGGGAATTGTTCTTCCGGCTCGGGCCGCGCGATTTCCGCTCGATCGGCCACAAGGCAATCGACGTCTACAACACGCATCGGGTCCTCGGCGTTATCGGCTGGGAATATGCCGAACCGGCGATCCGTTCGCTGGCATACGCCCTTCTGATGCACGAAGGCGAAAACCCGGCCGCGCGCGACGCCTGGGCGGACCGGCCCGGGCGCGAGAATTGGAAACGCATCGAGGAACTTCCCGAGGGATGGAACACGGCCAAAGGTGACGACGCGAAGAAACGAACGGCGACGGTCGAGCTAACGTCCACGCTCCGCGACGGATCCGAAAGCGACGCGCCCGAGAAGGTCGTTGAATTGCTCAAGCGCGGCGCTCCGGTTCGGGCGATTTGGGACGGGTTGTTCCTCGGGACCGCCGAACTGCTGGTGCGTCAGCCGGGAATCGTGGCACTGCACTCGCTAACGACGTCTCGCGCGATCCATTACGCCTACCGCTTCGCCAAGGACGACCGGACCCGCGCGTATCTCCTGCTCCAGAATGCGGCGTTTCTCCCAATGTTCCGCCGGACGATGGCGGACCGCGGTGAGGTGGCCGAATTTCAGTTGGACGCCCTGAAGCCTGATATGAATGGACGAGCGGACCAGGCGACGGTCCGCGCCATCTTCGACGCGCTCGGCGAGGACGCGACGAATGCGGCCAAGAGAACCCTTGGCTACTTCGAGGCCGGCGGTGCTTCGACGCCGTGGATCGACACCGCGCGGAATCTCCTTTTACCGAAGGGATCCGGCCCGCACGACTACAAATTCGCTTCGGCACTGTTCGAGTTGCACGATCATATCTCGCCGGAATGGCGCGGACACCTGATGGGGGCGGGGACGTACATCCTCGATGGGACGTCCGCGCCCGACAACCCGCTCGTCGATCGGATTGAAACGGCGTTGGGCGGGTGAGCATTGGGCCCGCGGACTTGCATCACCGCGCCCGGCCTTGTGTCGCGCGTTCAGGGCCGCCTTGCCGCCGCGGCCTGCCGGACGAATTCGTGAAACAGGTTCATCTCCTCCGGCTCGAACACTGCAAGCTCCTGCTGCCCCTGGGCGCCGACCATCCACGAGGCGTCCTTCGTGCCGACGCATTCAGGTCGCCACGACTTCCCGCTCGACGCTCATTCGAACAGCCGCTCACCCCGAAGGTAGTGCTCCAGCAAGACGGCCGACGCCGCATTCCATCCCATCCGCCGCATTCCACCAGGTTGGAGCGTCTCGCCGTGGAGAAATTCCGGAAACTGCCACGAATACCCCTCGACCTCCGTTCGGTTCGCTTCATGGACCGCCTGCAAGTATAGACGAGCCGTATCATCCTTACCGCGCCGGACCAGGCTCATTCCGTAAAATGCGGTCAGCAGGCTCCATCGCCCGCCGTTGTGGAATTCGTAGGGCGCGTTTTTGAAGGAATGCGAAAACGTCATCTGCAGATCGGGCCAGTCCTCGTCTTTCGGCTTGATCACCGGGTGGAAGGCGGGCAGCAGCATGGTCTCTTCGTGGATCAGGCAACCATTCACGTATTCGGCAGCCATCCTGTCCTGATCGGCGGTAGAAACACCGAACAGGGATACGAGAGCATTGGCGAACGTGTCGAAGCGGTAGCCATAGCCGAGTGGCGAGAAGAACGCCATCCAATACGGTCCGCATCGCTTGGGCGCGGCTTCCTTTCCCTTTCGAAATAGGTATTCATGATACGCATCGCTTTCATCCGCCACGTCCTGGAACCAGTAGTTGGCCCGGATCAAGTGACGTAAACGCTCGTATTTCTCCACCAGCGCGTGGTCCTTGGAGCCGTGGCGGCCCGCATGAATGCTCTCCACTCCGCGGAGCGCGGCGAGATAGAGCAGTTGATCGTACAGCACGTATCCGCTGTGAACGTATTCGTCCGCCCAATCGCCCGTCGGCGGAACGTACAGGAGTCCTCGCGTATACTCCCACGCGCCCAGCAGAAAACGCGTTCGCTCGACTGGCTCAAGCATTTCCTTCAGGAACTCGTCATCTTCCGTCCGTTTCCAATACTCCGCCGCGGCAATCAGAAACCAGAGATCGGCGTCGACCCGACCGGCCGTTCCGCCGTAACTGATCCGTCGGGTGCGCGGATCGACGTTACTGGGGATCTCGCCGTGCTCGCCTTGGTTCCTGGCCAAAGTCAGCAACGTCCGACGCGCCGTTTCCACCAGTTCGGAATCGCCGTTCATCAGGGCGGCCAGCGAAATGATGGATCCGTCGCGACCCCAGATGCGGCGGTAGTTGTCACGCGTGCGGGGCGTGGCCAGGAAACCTTCGGGTGTGGAGCACTCGTGGAGGAGTTCGACGGCGCGTCGATACCCTTCCTCGAAAAGCGATTCCGAGGTCCCGCCGTCTTTCGCGAGGGGCCGGGCTTCTGCGCCGGCGGCCCCGCGGCCCGTCCAGAATTCGATTCCCTCGCGCACCCCATCGGCGGTCTTCTTCCTGGCAGGGAAACTTCGCGTGCGATCGCCGAGCCTCTTCAGCTCCTTGTGCGCGTTCGCGACGATGATTCCAAGAAAACCTTGCTCGAACAGGGCGATATCGTTCCCCGAGTTGCCGGCGACCATGACGTGATCGGCATCGTAACCCAAATGCTCGGCGAGAAACGCGGCGGCCGACCCCTTGTCAACTCTCTTTGGCAAAAAATCGAGATCGCACGCGGAACTGTAGATGCACTCTACCGGAACGCCCGCATCCTCGACCTTTCGTTGGAGTTCCGCGAGGCGAGTCGGCGAGGCATCTTCGAGGAAGTAACTCAGTTTGTACTCCGTCTGGACGGCATCGGGTTGCGGCGTAAGTCCCTCTTCCTCGTCGAGAACGTCGCGAACGCGGTCCCGATCCCATCGCGATCCGATTCGCCTCCACCAGTCACGGAGCGGGTCTCCGCTTGGAAACTCGCGGATTTCCGTTCCGACCCCGCCGATGATCGCGACCGGTGACGGCAACGGGGTCGTGTCGATCCGCTCGACGACCGAGTCGAACAGCCGGCCGGAGGCGTATGCAATATGCAACCAGGTTCGCGCCGTCTCGTAATACCGCGAGAAGCGCACGAGTGCCGCGTCGTCGCCCAGAAGCGTGTCATCCAAGTCGCTGATTAGTAGAAAACGGTCCCTCATGCTTCGTTCATTTCTCCTCTTCGCGGCCATTCGTCGGGGCTTCCTTGAGCTTCCGGGAAACATCCTCCACGTTCTCCCGCTGCCGACGCAAGACCTCTTGCGTTCGCTCGTCGTCGCATTCCTCGATGGCTTGATCGTATTGTTGCTTCAGATCTTTTTGGATGTCCTTGGTCACGTCGACCACGCCCGGCGATCCGCTTTTCCCGCGAATCGACTCGAACAACGCATCAAGAATCTCCGAGACGTCGGGCGGATCCGGATAGTCCGCTTTCGCCACGCGAAGAATCCGCTTGAGTACGTCTTCATGTTCTCTGAGGTAACGGGCCAACTCCACGCAGTCGCATTGACGTTCTTCGTCGTTGAGCGTCCGGGCCGCGGCATAGAGTTTTTCCCGACAGGCTTGATTCGCCTCGATCAACTGCTGGATTTTGGAAAGGGTCTGTTCGTCATAATCGTGCCTGTTCATTCGCGTCGTCTCCTTTTTTTTCTTGAAGATTGCTCTTTCGATCGTGTTCAAAACAAATACCCGAAGAAATCGCGAAACGCTTCTTCCGTCACCGCGATTGATGGAGGTCTCTCCACAGCCTACTCGGGATTGCCATGGGGAATGATCGTGCAAATTCCATGCCGCATCACCAAAACGCGTCGTCCAGGGTCGTGATATTCCGCGTGTGCCCAGTCGCCGCGAATGAGAGGTCTTCCGGTGGTAGCGGCATCCTCGGGGCACCCTTCCAAGTGGCGCGCGATTTGCATTCAAGGGACGTGGTTAAGGGCGCTCGCCGACGTGGACGTGCGGTGTTCCGTTATGAATGGTCGACCGGCGCGCGTCACATTCGACACGATCGGTTCGTGACCAAGGCGCTCTTCACTCCGGATGGAAGTAGCATCAGCAGAGTCAAGTCGCAAACAAGATGGTGAAACTTCAAGAAGTAGACGGATTCACGTCCGAATGGCGCGCCGTCCGATCGATGGAATCGCTCAAGGAAATGGGACAGCCGAAGGTGCGCGTCCGCCGCGATGGACGCGAAACGGAAGTCACGGTCACGCAGTTGGTTCCCGGTGATATCGTTTTTCAGGAGGGAGGGGACGTCGTTCCGGCCGATCTGCGACTGATTGAAGCGAATAACATGCAGGTCGATGAGTCCGCGTTGACGGGAGAATCCGTTCCGGCGGCGAAACGGATCGAACCGGTAGAGCGGGACGTACCTTTGGCGGAGTGTCACAGCATACTTTTCCGGGGCACGACCGTCACCAGGGGTTCCGGCGAAGGCGTCGTCGTCGCGATCGGGATGCAGACCCAACTGGGTCGCATTGCCGAGATGACCGAGGCGGCCGAACAGGAGACGACGCCTCTTCAAAAGCGTCTGAACTCGCTCGGCGCCCGGCTCGCCTGGGTCGTCCTGGCAATCGCGGCCGTCGTGGCCGGCGCCGGTCTGATCGCCGGAAGGTCCACGATGCTGATGATCGAGACGGCGATTGCCCTTGGCGTGGCGGCGGTCCCCGAGGGACTGCCGATCGTTGCGACCATCGCCCTGGCTCGCGGTATGTGGCTGATGGCACGGCGTCACGCCTTGATCAACCGGTTGACCGCCGTGGAGACGTGATCCCGGAAGTCCTCGAACGGGTCAAGCAGCGCGGCGCGAAGCGCGGCGCGCCTTTTGCGATGCCGGAAGAATGTCCCGCGTGCGGGGCGGAGGTCGTCCGGGAGCAGGCTTATCATTTCTGCCCGGCCGGTTTGTCGTGTCGCCCGCAACTGGTCGGCCATTTGAAGCACTTCGCGTCGCGCGAAGCGATGGATATTGAAGGCTTGGGGGAGGAAACCGCCGAGGAACTGGTCGGGCGCGAAACGGCTCCGTTGTGGCCGAGTGTACGAGTTGCTTTCGCTTGGGTCCACA
>CAZFQG010000023.1:0-44977 GCA_964520785.1 uncultured Planctomycetaceae bacterium
CAGCAACGCCTACAAACAGGCCTCGTGAGCCCTACAAAGTGCGAAATGCGCCCGAACGAGAATAGGTCCCGATCAGCTTTCCCTCCCCCAATACTTTTTCGGAGATGGCGCTGAGTACCTCCGTCTTCGTCATTTCGGGTTGGAAATCGGGGGTCTCGCTTAGGGCGTAAAGAGTGAAGTGATAGTGGTGGGTGCCATGCCCGGGCGGCGGCATCGGGCCTCGGTATCCGATGTTCTGGCCGGAATCCCACGAATTCTTCCCCTGCATCGCCCCGTTCGGCGTTTCAAGTCGCGCGTCCGCCGGAACGCCTTCGGGTAGCGAATCGACATCCGGTGGGATCGCGTAGATTACCCAATGAACCCACGGCTGGGGCGTCGGGGCATCCGGATCGTCGCAAATCAGAACGAATGATTTCGTTCCAGCAGGGACGTCAGACCACACTATTGGAGGGGACCGGTCTTCACCCTCGCCGGTAAACGTCTTTGGGATTCGCTCACCTTCCTTGAACGCGGGGCTTGTCAAAGAGATTGTCATCGCATTTCCTACTTTCTCTCGTAATTCACTCGTCTTTTGGTTCGCCATCGGTTCTTCCTGGACCAACTCTTCCGAGGAGTCAACTCCGGAACAACCGAGGTAGGACAGGAACAATAGCATCAGGGCGATACGAAACATGGTCTCCTCCATCCTTCTACGTGGACATCAGACCCATTGCGATTAGCAGGCTGTCAGCATTTCCGTACTCCTCTGTTCTTCTTCGCGGTGCTCGTCGGCGTGGGGCCTGCACGTGGAGATTGACCGAAACGCCCCGCGGCCGGTAGCCGCCGGGATGACGGGGCAGATCGAAGAATTCGGAGATTTCCGGGATCTTGCCGACCGAGCGGTACTCGTTTATACTCGAATGTGCCGCGCATACCGTCATTCTCCAGGGCTTCACGGGGCCGATTTCGCCAGCATAAGGAACCTTTGGATGCAATTCAACCAGTCTCCGTCGCTTGCGGCGGTTTTATTCGTGAGCATCGCGTGCCTGGGGCGCGCCGCCGGGGAGACCGAACTCCCGCCCGACTCGTTGCGGCCGAGGCTTTACGCGACCGGGTTCGCTTTCGCGGAGGGTCCCGCGCTGGACTCCTCGGGAAACCTGTACGTGGTGAACTACCGCGAGAAGGGGACGATCGGCCGCATCGGGACCGACGGTACGGCCGAGATTTTCTGCGACCTGCGAGAATTGTGCCCCGTCGAGGGGCGCGAGCCTCGCGGGAACGGACTGAAGATCGACTCCGAAGGCCGTTTGATCGTCGCCGATCAAGGGGCGGGCAGGCTACTGCGGGTCGCCGCGGACGGCAAGCAGGCGGAGGTTCTCGCCGATCGCCACGAAGGTCGCCGTTTTCAGGAGGTCAACGACGTATGCCTCGACCTCGATGGCAACATCTATTTCACGGATCCGGCCGGCAGTACCGCCGAGAAACCGAACGGCTCCATCTACCGGTACGACATCAAGACCAAGAGCACCCACGTGCTCGACACCGGTCTGGCCTATCCGAACGGAATCGCGGTTACTCCGGATCAGAAGCACCTGTGCGTTTCGGAAACGGCCCAGTTTCGAGTACTGATATACGAGCTGACCGATGAGAAGCGAACGCAACATCGGCGGGAGTTGATCGACTTCCAACGTGCCGCCAGACAGGATTATCCGATTGGGAAATTCATGCCGGATGGAATGATCTTCGACGCGGCCGGACGTTTGTACGTCGCGATGTGGACGAACGGGGTCATCAACGTCATCGACGTGTCGGAAGGAAGGATCATCCGCCAGTACGACGCTGGAGGGCTCAATGCGACCAATTGCCACTTCCATGAGGGGCGACTGTATATTACGGTGGCCTCCAAGGAAGCCGTTTTCCGTCTGGACTTGAATGTTTTAGGATTTGACTACAACGGAAAGGACTGACACGGTGTCCGCTGAATCCGACCCGAACAACCAACCCGAAACCGGCGAGCTTCTTCGCGGTATTTCCGCTCGATTACGCATTCACGGCGTGTTGATCTTCCTGCTGATTCTCGTTGTTTCAATCGGCGCGGCCGCCGTCTATGGAAGCCTCGTCAACTATTTCGCCGGAGACGCGGCCTTTTTCGGCGCAACGACGCTGGGTGCCGGTCTCCTCGGCTTCGTCCTCGGATGGATCGCGCGTCGGCACGCATAGCACCGGTTCGCGCGAACCGTGCCGGACTCGAATGTCGCGGAAGTGCTTTCGTGTCGATGGGATCAATCGTGACGATGCCGAACGGGGAGCGGCTCGGAATTGCGCTCGGACATGGGTGGTGGAAGATTCCAATCGCGACGGAGCTTCGCGAGCTGTTGGACCGTTATTTCGTTAGACCGATTCAGTTTTGAATGACCCTCGAAGAATCCAAAACGAAGGAACGCCTGGCCACCCCGATCCAGTTCGTCAAAGGTGTGGGACCGGCAAGGGCGACCCTCTTCGAACGCATGGGAGTCCGCTACGTCCGCGACCTGTTGTTTCTCTTCCCGCGGGATTACGAAGACCACACCGACCTGCGCCCCATGGATGCGCTGGAAGAGGGCATCCCGCAGTCCGTCTGCGGCGAGGTGGCGGAGATCGACCTGCGCAATACGGCTTCCGGAAGGAGCATTCTCGGCGTCCTCCTTCTCAGTGGCACGGGAGCGCTTCGAGGGGTCTGGTTCAATCAACCGTTCATGGCCGATAAGTTCCGCCATGGGATGAAGGTCATGTTCTTCGGAAAGCCCAAGTACCAGGGTCTGGTATGGGAAATGGCGCATCCGAAGGTGACGGAACTCGAGGAAGGAGAGACGCCGAAGCCGGAGATCCTGCCGTTGTACCCCTTGACCGAAGGCTTGCAGCAGCGGCACGTCCGCCGCGCGGTCCGCGAGGCGCTCGAAGACGTCCCGCTGCTGGACGAAGTCTTTCCCGACGAGTATCTGCGGAAGCACCGGCTGCTGCCGCTGCGCGAGGCGCTTCCGGAGATTCACTTCCCCACGGACCGGACGCGGCAGGAGGAAGCCCGGCGGCGGTTCGTCTACCAGGAATTCTTCATCCTCCAACTGGCGCTGGCCAAACGCCGCGCGGCGCGGCGGGAGAAGCGCATTTCCCCGGAGTTGAAAACCACGGCGAAGATCGACGCGCGGATCCGGCGGCTGTTCCCCTTCGAATTCACCGAAGGCCAGAACCGCGTCGTCGAGGAGATCACGCGCGATCTCGATTCCTTCCACCCCATGAACCGTTTGCTGCAAGGGGACGTCGGCAGCGGGAAGACGGCCGTCGCCCTCTACGCGATGCTCGTCGCGGCCGCGCACGGATGCCAATCGACCCTGATGGCGCCGACCGAGGTCCTCGCGAGGCAACACCACAGAACCCTCTGCGACTATTTGAAAAACTCGCGGGTCCGCTGCGATCTGCTCGTCGGCGGGCTGAGCGAACCGGTCCGCCGCGAGCGATTGGAAGCGATCGCCAACGGCGCCTCGGGCATCGTCGTCGGTACGCAGGCCGTCCTTCAGGAGAGCGTCTCTTTCAACCGGTTGGGACTGGTCGTCATCGACGAACAGCACCGCTTCGGCGTCCGGCAGAGGGCCACCTTGAGGCAGTCGGGCGAAGAGCCCCACTGCCTCGTCATGACGGCGACCCCCATCCCGCGGACCGTTACGATGACCCTGTTCGGCGACCTCGACGTCTCGACCCTTTCGGAACCTCCGCCCGGCCGGCGCGAAGTCCACACCTATCTGGCCGGCGAGGACCAGCGCGACCGGTGGTGGGAATTCTTCGGCAAGAAGCTCCGCGAGGGACGGCAGGGGTACGTCGTGGTTCCGATGGTCGAGGAATCCCAGACGCGCGACGTCGCCAGCGTCCAGGCGGCCTACGAGGAACTCGCCAACGGTCCGCTGGAAACGTTCCGCCTGGGACTCGTCCACGGCCGGATGCACTCCGAAGAGAAAGAGGCCGTCATGAAGGCCTTCGAGGGGGGGGAGATCCAGGTTCTCGTCTGCACGTCGGTCGTCGAGGTCGGAATCAACGTCCCCAACGCCACGCTCATGACCATCGAAAATGCCGAGCGTTTCGGCCTCGCCCAACTCCATCAATTGCGCGGCCGGATCAGCCGCGGCACGCACGCCGGTTATTGCGCGGCGTTCGCCGATCCCAAGAATGAAGACGCCCGCTCACGCCTGGAGGCCTTCGCCGCCACGACGGATGGGTTCGAACTGGCCGAAAAGGACTTCGCCCTCCGGGGGCCCGGCGAAGTGCTCGGCACGCGCCAGCACGGCCTGCCTCCGTTTCGAATCGCGAACCTGCTGCTGGACCAGGGCCTTCTCCTCGAAGCCCGCGGCGATGCCCAGGCGCTCGTCCTGAACGATCCCGGGTTGGCCCTCCCGGAGCACCGGAGACTGGCGAAAATGGTCGACATCCGCTACGGCCACGTCCTGGAACTGGGGGATGTTGGATAGAAGCCCCGCCGGAACGAACCGCCCGGGTTTTCTAGTCGGCGTCCGCCGTTGTTTCGACCGAGCGCGGCCACCGGCCCACCCCTCGGACCGCGCGCCACATCATCCGATCCGCCTCCCCCGAGAACTTCTCCCACTCCCGGGGCCGCGTATTGAACAGGAGCGTCCAGCTCAATCCGTCGTGGGCGCGGACGAGAATCGTCCAGGTTCCGGGAAGCGATCCGGTATGGTACCAATTCGCGTCCGAACCGACCGGCGCAATCATCCATCCCAGGGCGTAATAACGATTCTCCGTGTCGGTCGGTACTCGCGAGTCGATCATCCGCCTGACCGTCTCGCTTCGCAGAATGGGAGGACGTCCCTTGCCCTCGAGCGCCGCGACAAACCGGAGGAGATCGGGGGCGGAGCCGATCCACCCACCGTGGGCGTCCATCGCCTCGACGTAAAACTGCCCGTAAGGATTGGGAAACTGGCCCTTCAGGTTGGGAAAGATGGAACGGGTCAATGTCGCGCCCGGGCAATCGTAATAACGGACTTCGCCGGGAAGCCGGCTGATCCGGCGGGTTCTGCCGAGACGCATCCCGATCGCGCCGGCCGGTTCCAGCACCATGGCGCGGACGCTCTCCTCGTAACCCTTGCCCGTCACCTTCTCGATGACCCGCCCCAAGAGGCAATATCCGAAATTGGAGTAGGCGTAGCGCGTGCCGGGTTGGAAATCGAGAGGGCGCCCCAACATGAAACGGATGATCGTCACGGGGGCGGCGGGCGGCGTCGTCAACTTGGCGAGGGGATCCGGAAAGAACATCGGATCGAAGCTTTTTTTCCGATCGAACCCCGCCGTGTGCTGTAGGCACTGCTGTATCGTGATCGCGCCGAATTGGGGATCGACCCGCGACTTCTCGTCCAGCGGTTTCAGTTTTCCGAGGTACCCAACGATCGGGTCATCAAGCCGGAGCCGGCCTTGTTCGTAGAGCCGCAGGACCGCGGCTGCCGTAATCGGCTTCGAAATACTGGCGATTCGAAAGAGTGAATCGGGCTGAACCGGCTCATTCTTCGCGACATCCGCCCACCCGAACCCCCGAGAGTAGACGATCCGGCCCTCTTGGGAGACGGCCGCGGCCCCACCGGGAATTTGCCATTTGCGCATGAGTTCGACGACTCGAGAATCGACCGGAGAGCACGCCTCCGAGGCGGGACCCGTCGAAAGAAGCGTATCTTCGCCCCGGCCGACGACGGTAAGAACGATCATGCCGATCAGGACGGGCGGAGACAGGAAAGACACGATCGGACCACACCGCTTTCCAACCGTCGAAGTGACGGGAAACCGCGCCGAACGAGGCTGCCGAAGCCCGCGGAGTGAATATCTTGGAACGATTCGCGTGGTCAATACTTCGTCGCCGATTCAAGGGTCGCCGGTTCAAGGGTCGCCGGTTCAAGGCTGGAGGCCGAGGTTGACAAGCCGGGGGATTCCCCAAACCATTATCATACGCTAAACTGATAGGTTGACTAAGAGGTGGCGAGCATACAACGCCTGATTTCAGTTTCTTCAAATGATCGGCAAAAACAATTGGGCGCGGCGCGAGCCGCCAAGCATTGGGTTTCTTTTCCCGTGAACATGATGTCCAGACGCCGTTCTCTTCGAACCCCGATCACGCTTGGAATCGTGATGATCGTCCTCCTGATCGTTCTGATGGTCGGGTGGGTTCTGGTCTCGGTATTCGGGGCCCTGAAGCAGCACGAGTTGGCCCCGTTTTATTGGACGGTGTTACCTCTGGGGGCGGTTTTCATGGTCATTCTGCTGCTCGGAGTCATCGCTTATCTGATCATTTCGATCCAGATCATCCGCGTGAACCGGCAACAGTCGAATTTCATCGACAGCGTGACCCACGAGCTGAAGTCTCCGATCGCCGCGCTGAAGCTCTACTTGCAGACGCTCAATCGGCGTGAAGTCAAGGTGGAGCAACAAGCGGAATTTCATAGGGCGATGCTCGAGGAGGTCGACCGGTTGGATCACCTGACGACGCAAATCCTCGACGCCGGCCGGATTGAAACCGGACGCGAGGTGGGCCGGCGAGAATTGATCGAGATGGACGAACTCACTCGCGAGTGCGCCGAGAGGCTCCGCAAAACATACCGGGCGGACGAAGAGGCGATCCAGTACGATCTGGAACCGTGCGAATGCGTGGGACGCCGCGTCGAGATCGAAATCATCCTTCGCAATCTCATCGACAACGCACTGAAATACGCGAGCGAACCGCCCCGGGTCGAAATCGGCCTGCGGAGGCGCGACGATGGAAAAATGCAGTTCCGCGTCGGCGATAACGGCCAGGGAATCGCCCCGGCCATGCGGAAGAAGATATTCGGTCGTTTCGTACGACTCGGCGTGGAACTCCAGAGGGAAAAGCCGGGAACGGGCCTGGGGCTCTACATAGTGAGGTCTCTCGTCCGGAAGATGCGCGGAGAAATTCAGGTGTTCCACCGGCCCGAGGGAGGAACCGTCTTCGAGCTGGTTCTCCCGGCCGATATGAAAGACCGGTGATCCGAAGAAAGTGGTAACGGAGGCCGTGTTGGGACGTTTCAACCCAATGGGGAGCGTGGCAAGGCAATGAACCAGACGAGACAAGACGAAACGAAACAAAACCGCGTGCTTATCGTCGAGGACGAAGAGCATCTTGCCGGCGGTATCCGGTTCAATCTCGAAGCGGAAGGGTACGCCGTCACGACCGTCGCCGACGGCAGGGACGCGCTCGATCTGATAGAGCGGGGTCAACGGTTCGATCTCATCGTATTGGATATCATGCTCCCGGGAATGAGTGGGTACGAATTCTGCGAGCGGTTCAGAGAGAAGGACCGCGAGACGCCGGTCCTCATTCTTACGGCGAGGACCCTCCGCGAGGACCGCGCCAGGGGCTTCGACGTCGGCGCAAATCAATACATGACGAAGCCCTTCGAACTGGACGAGTTCCTCTCGCGGATCAACAACCTGCTCACCTTCCGACCCCGGCGCCCCGCGACCGCCGCCGACACGTTTTCCTTCGGGGACGCTCGGATCAACTTCACCACCTTCGAGGTGTTTGTCAAGGAGAAACCGGTCAAGCTGACGGGGCTCGAAATGCGATTCCTGAAGTACCTCATCGAGAATGCCGGAAGGGTGATTCCCCGCGCCGAATTGATGGAAAAAGTCTGGGACATACCGGGCGACATCCGCACACGTGCTCCCGACCAGTTCCTGCGGCGACTCCGGAAGACATTTGAGCCGGACCCGGCCAACCCGGTCCACTTCATCACGGTCCGCGACGCGGGCTACCGTTTCCTGCCGGAGGGGTTGGAAAAGCCCGGATAGTTGTCTCTTCAGAAGGCCCTTGCCATGACGTACCGCGATGCTTTGTCGTGTTTTCTTTGGATCGCCATCCTCATCGCCCGGCCGTCCGTCGCGGCCGAGAACTCGGTACTCGCGGTT
The DNA here is from genome assembly GCA_964520785.1 of uncultured Planctomycetaceae bacterium. Classification (GTDB taxonomy): domain Bacteria; phylum Planctomycetota; class Planctomycetia; order Pirellulales; family Thermoguttaceae; genus CAZFQG01. The sequence goes on from CAZFQG010000023.1 coordinate 7,933, forward strand.
GCCGGCCTCCGCTGCGAGTACTTGGAGAACCCGCTGGGAATCGATGTACCGAAACCACGCCTGAGCTGGAAACCGCACTCGCCTGCGCGGAACCAGGCCCAAACGGCGTACCAGGTCCTGGTCGCTTCGGACCGGTCGCGACTCGCGGAGGGGAACGGCGATCTGTGGGATTCCGGCCGCGTCGAATCCAACCGGACCGTCCATGTGGAATACGGAGGAAGACGGCTCGGGAATCTTCGCCGCGCGCATTGGAAGGTCCGCGTCTGGGACCGTGAGGGGAACCTGACCGAAAGCGACGCCGCTTGGTGGGAGACAGGCCTGGACCAGGACGCCTGGACCGGTCGATGGGTCGCTTCGCCGAAGGACGGGTCGGCCTCGCATCCGCTCTTTCGCAAGGCCTTCCGCATCGAGAAACCGGTGGATCGCGCCCGGGCGGTCGTCGCGTGCCTGGGGTACTTCGAGCTGCACCTGAATGGGAGCCTCGTCGGCGACCATGTGCTCGATCCGGTTCAATCCGACTATGCCAAACGGGTGTACTACGTGACGCACGACGTCACCGAGTACCTTCACGAAGGAGCGAACGTGGTGGGCCTCGCCCTCGGAAATGGTTGGTACAAGAGTGGAGTCCACGGCGTAACGCTGCACGAACCGGCGGTCCTCGCCGAGATCCATATCACGTTCCGGGACGGTACGACGAAACGGATCGTGACGGGGACGGATTGGAAAACGGCGCGAGGCTGGATTACCCCCTTCGGCGATTTTCCTCACGGCGAAATCCAAGACGCGCGGGATCGGCCGGATGGCTGGAATACCAACGGCTTCGACGACGCGGCTTGGAAGAATACCGCCGAAGCGGATGTTCCCCCGCTGCGGCTCTCCGCCCAGATGATTCCGCCCAATCGGGTCGTGGAGACCCTCGGGCCGGTTTCCGTCCGCCCCCTCGAAGACGGAGCGGTCCTGTTCGATTTCGGCGGGAACCTCACCGGCCGCTTCCGCGTGCGCGTCCGCGAACCGAGAAACGCGGAGATTCACTTGAGTTACTTCGCCTCCCACTTCGCCCAAGGGGACGACCTGAAGGAGAACATGAATCAGCACGACCGGTACGTCTGCCGCGGCGATGCGCTCGATGTCTTCGAGTCGCGGTTCAACTACCGGGCATTCCGTTATGTCAAGGTCTCGGGGTTGTCGAAGGTACCGCCGGCGGCCGACGCCTCCGCGACGCTGATCTCGACCGATACGCCCAGGACGAGCCGGTTTGAGTGTTCCGATCCGGTCCTCAACCGGTTGTACGAAACGGTCGTCCACACGCATCGATGCCTGACCCTCGGCGGTATTCAAGTGGACTGCCCCCATCGTGAACGACTCGGCTACGGCGCGGAGGGACAGGCCTCGCTGGGGGCCGGTCTGTACAACTTCGACACCGGCGCGTTCTATGCGAAGTGGACCCGCGATTTTCAGGACGGGCAGGATGCCGATTCGGGGAGCATTCCGTACACGGCCCCGTTCCGCGTCACCTCCGGCGGCGGACCGGCATGGCCGGCGGCGATTATCACGTTTCCGCACGAGGTTCATCGCTTCTACGGCGACCGCCGCGTGCTGGAGGAACACTACGAGACGATGAAACGCTGGACGGCATTCTTGGAAACGAAGACTGAAAACGGCATCTTCCGGCGATTCCAGCTCCGTGAAGGACCCGAGACGCCTTGGGAATTCCTCGGCGATTGGGCCGCGCCGGGGAAATCCGGGGAACTGTGGCCCGGCTACTGGCCCACGCTTCGGGAGAACCGGTTGTTTAATGCCTGCAATTACGTCCAGAACCTCTCCGCGTTATCACGGATCGCCCGCGTATTGGGTAAGGACGCCGACGCGAGAGCGTTCGAGAACCGCGCGGCCGAAGTCCGAGCGGCCCTCCAGCGGGAGTTCTACGACGCGACCACGCACCGCTATTCGGACGGTCCGAAACAGCAGACGGCTCTGGCGTATCCGCTCCTTGTGGGAGCGGTGCCGGAAGTCGACCGCGTTGCCGTGATGGGAAATCTGCTTACCGATATCACGCAAATCCGAAACGGTCATCTGGATACCGGCGTGTTGGGGAGCCGTGTTCTGCTCGACCTCTTGATGCAGGAGGACCGGTCCGACTTGATCCACGCCATGGTCGCTAAGAAGACCTTTCCCGGTTGGGGCCACATGATGGAAAACGGGGCGAGCACCCTCTGGGAACACTGGTTCCCCGCCTATTCGCCTCTCTGTTCGAGCATTCACAACTCCTACTTGAGTATCGGCGACTGGTTGTTCCGCGGCCTGGGAGGCATTCGGCCGGATTGGAGTCGGCCCGGGTTCGCGCACACGATCATCCGCCCCGCGTTCGAGTGCGATCTGGCGTACGTCCACGCGGAATACGACTCGCTCCGCGGTCCGATCCGCTCGAGTTGGAAAAAGAGTGGACGCGGGATCGAGTTGACGGTCGCCATTCCGGCGAACACGTCGGCGGAGGTACACGTGCCGGCAAGCGATCCGGCGGCGGTGCGCCTCAATGAGAGGGCCCCGGAAGAGCCAAGAGACGTTCGTTTCCGCGGGATGGAACGCGGCCGCGCGGTCTTCGAGGTCGGTTCGGGAGAAACGACTTTTCGCGTTTCACTCGACGCGGCCGAACCGGCACGGCGCCCTCCCTCGCGGTGAACGAGACCCGACGCAGCCACGATGACCCGCGCGTTTTCGCCGTTCCGAAGGACGGTGATGGTGCCGGCAGACGCTTATTCCACCACCTGAACGCGAATTTCCGAGGTGTTCGCGCGAATTCCCGGCGCAAACGGCCCGCTGACCGTGGCCGGCATCGCCGTAAAACTCCCTTCCGTCCGGGCTTGCATCCGGTAGGATACCGTATACCGGCTTCCTTCCGTCAGACGCGGGGTGAAGAAGACCGTCCGGTCTTCCAGGTTCTCGACGAACGCGCCCAAGGCGTTTCCCGAGTACCCTTCGCGCAGGCCCACCGGCTCGAATCCGGCGGGCCGGTGGTCCGCGATGATCATCTTGTCGAGTCTCGCCTCGCTCCTGACATTGAGCTCGACTTCGATCAAATCGCCGGGCACGAGATTCGCCACTTCGGAAAACGGCCTGCGCCGATAGCGCGCGAACCGCCTCGCGGTCGTCGCGTCTCCAATCGGCTCGAGCCGGTAGTAAGTCCGCTCGATCGTAACCGTCTTGCCGCTCGGGGCGATCGAGTTTTCCGCCGGATTCGTCTTCAAGACCGCGCCGAAGTATACTGGTCCGGTTCCGCGTTTCGTCACCTGTAACGATATCTCGCCCGGACGGAATTTTCGTCCTCTGAGAAAGACCGGTTCGGCGGTCCGGAAACGGTGCTCCGCCGAGATCGTGACACTGTTTCTCACGACGCTGGTAACGCGGTCCTTCACCGAGACGTCCACGCTCACGCTCGCCGGCTCCGCTCCCTCGCGGCGATACAAGTACTCGGCGAGTGACTCGACGCACCAAGCCGTGTCGAACGGAGAATCCCAATGCGTTCCATTCGTCCGGCGATTCATGATATACCGGACCACCTTGGGAAGAAGCTCGTTATCCGGGTCCAACCGGGCAAGCAGTCGCAAGAATGCCGCTTGGCACGCCATGTGGTTTCCAGACCAACCGTTTCGGCGGGAATCGTCCTCCGCCGGTGTCACCACCCACACCTGCTCTTTCGCCTCGTCCGTCCGCAAGCAACTCCAAAGCGTCCTGATCGCGGGGGACAGGCGGGCCCCGTCCCGGCGACGCAGCAACGCTTCGCAATAAAGCGTTATTCCCAGCGGGGTCAGTCTCCGGTCTTCGGGGGGCCTGGCCACGTCACGCGAAAGGAACTCAGCCATTTCGTCGCTGGGCTCTTCGCGCCGGGACAACACCAGAAATACGAAAGCGTCCGTGTCCTCCACCCCCGGTTTATACGGCTGGCGGTAGGGGGTGTACCCGTAGTTCCTGATCTGTCTGATTTGTTCCTCCTCATGGCGTTTGAGCCATTCGAAGCCGCGAGACATGCACTCGGCGTCGACCTCGATTCCGAAATCCGCCGCTCGGGCCAACCCGGCGACCGCGGTCGCGGTATCGAAGGCGTTCGATTCCTCTCCCCAGCCGTAGAACCATCCCCACCCCCCGTCGTCCAATTGCATTCCCACCAGCGCGGCGATCTCTTTTTCGGCCGCCTCCGCCACGACGCCGGCGTCGAATACCGGATTCGGTTCCTCATCCAGACTTCCGGGAAGGCGCACCGGCGACTGGGCATCCTGATTTGGAAGCTCCGCCGCGGCCTCCGACTCTTCGGGGGAACGAATATCCGCTCCGCGAACCTTCAGCGCTCTTTGCAGCATCAACGCCGGAAGAAACCTCTCGACCGCGCGACCCGTGCCCCCTCGTGGAGAATCGAACAAGAACGGAATCGCGTCCGCCACCGCGGCGCCCAGGCTCGCGGCGACGCGGACGGTCAATACGGTCCCTCCGGCGTGGACGTCTTCCGGTAGGGTGAACATCACGCTGGTGCTCGACTCCCCCGGCCCCAGAAGCCCGGCCTTGGATTCGATCGTGGGTATCCGGTCATCAAACACGCGTAATCGTTTCTCCATCGAGTCCGACACCCCTTCCACGTTCGCCTCCACGCTCAGAGACGCTTCGCCTTGCTCGGTCGCGTCAATCGTCCAACTGACCCGGCTCGGGTCGTCGGGCTTGACCACCGCGGTGCGCGAGGCATCCTGGCCGCGAGTCGCGATTGCGTTACCCACAATATTCAATTTGAGTGACGGACGCGTCGGTTCCGACGTGTAATTCCTCATTACGGCCGCGAACGTCGCGCGATCCCGCCTGACCAGATAGGCGGGGGATTCCAACGAAAGCTGAAAATCCTTCCTGGTAACGATCGTTCTTTCCGCCTGCCCGACCCGGGTTCCGTCCGCAAGTCCCCAGCCGGCGATCTCCCATCGCGTCGACGAATCGGGTAAAGTGACTTCGACCGTCGCCGCGCCTTTGGCGTCGGTTCGGACCTCCGCGAACCAGAAGCCGGTCTCCGTCCGCGCGGGACCCCCGGGACCCCCGATCGATGAATCCCGGCCGCCGGCGAACGCGGCTCCTTCGACCGCCAGACCGGAGGCCGCCTCCACCGCGTCCGCGAGGGCGCCGCCCGGGACGGAGTCTCCGAAAATCCCCAGGTTCTCCATCTTGACCGAGTCGTCCGGAACAAGATTGTGAAATACCCATTCGAGATTCGACGCCCCGCGTGTCGTGTGCCGCCGGGTCCACTTCCAAAAGAACGAACGGATGTCCCGGCCTTTTGCGCGGGCTTCCCGGAGGGCTTTCTCGAAAATGGCGATTACCGCCGTCCCCTCGACGGGATCACCATCCTCCCCGGTGAGGCTTACCCGCAGCGTCGCGTCTTCTCCCGGTAGATACTCGCCGGAGGACGGCTCGAGCGCGACCTCCATGACGCGGTCGTCCGGAGGAATCACGATTTGCCGTACGCTCGCGTGCGGGACCCCGTCGAAAACCGCGACAGCCTCGACGAATAGATTCGGAACGTCCTCCGCCGTCGCCTCCAACTCGACGTAAGCCGTCTTCGCGTTCATCGGAACCACGCGAGGCGGTTTGTAAACGCCCCCCTCCGGACGTTCGAAGAGCAAGACGTGCGCGCCGGGCCGGTTCGTCGCCACCAATAGCTTGATCTTCTCGCCGGGCCGGTACGAAGCCCGTTCCGGAGTAATCCAGACCGGGGCGAACCGGTATTCAGACGCCTCGGTTCCTCCCGTCACCGTGAAGGAACATCCACCCTCGACACGCTGCGGCGGCCCGCCCGGCTTAACCGACTCGTCGAACACGAAAACCAGGCGGTATTGACCGGCGGCGACGGACTCGATCAACCGCGAGGCGTAACCCAACGCGTCGGTCGACAGTTCCCACTCGTTCAGTAATTCCTCGGTCGGGTTTCCCGCGGGATCGTGTTCGATCCGATAGTGTATCAGCCGGCCGGCGCGAGCCACCGGGACGCCGTCGGCGCGGGAGGTATAAACGAACGCGCGGATCGCTTCACCGCTCTCGGCGAATCCTCGATCGATCCAGACGACCGCTTCGACGGGCCGGCGCGCCGCGAGGACTTCGGCCCGCGCCGCGACCGTCCGACGCATCTGATCGGTCACCCGCGCCTCGATGACGTATTCTTGGTTCTCATCCGGATAAAGGGCCCTTGCCAGCGCCGTCGGAAGAGCGATGCCGAGCGTCCCGTCCTCGCTCAGTTCCGCATCGCTCATCGCCACCAGCTCGGGAGGCGAAGCGTCCAAGGAAGATTCCCACTTTCCCTCCGCGGATGGCGGGACCGCCCGACCCCAGCTCGTCCATCCCGGAAGCCACCATGCCGGCTGCTCCAGCCACCAGTAGCCCGGACCGTAAAGCCAATCCCATTCTCGCGGCGGGTAAAGCGGACCGCGAGGCCGTCGGTAAACCGAGTACCGTACCATTCCGCGGGTGAGGGGCGCGCCGCCCAGATAGGTGGCCGAGATCGTGAAGCGGTTCGGATCGCCCAACCGGAACAAGGGCTCGGGAGTGTCGATCGAGACGGTGAAATCCAGGTTCTCTCCTCCGCCCACCAGGAAGCTCCCCTCGCCCAGAGGCTCCAATTCCGGCCCGAAGCGAACCACGGCCCGATAAGACCCGCCGACGGCGTTTGTCGGAAGAGTGATCTCTCCCGCGATTCCGCCGAACGAATCGGCGATCAGCTCCGATTTCGCGATTTCGGTTCCCGCGGGATCGAACACGCCGACTTCGAACGTTTTTCCAGCGAACTCGGACTCCGCGTCATCTTCCCGCCGGTACGACGCGCGCCGCACCCAGAACTTGTACCGGACGTTTTCGCCGGGACGGTATTCCGGTCGGTCGGTCATCAAGAAGGCCTTAACCACGTCGTATTCCCGGTCCTTCTCTCCCGGCATGCCGAAAGACTCCCATCCGAGCAGGGCGAATCGTCCTTCCTCGGTCGTCGCGCTCACGAGCCAGCGAAAGGAGGGCGCGAGCGTTTCGTTGGGAACCGTGAGCCGTCCCTCCTCGTCCGTCCCGGCGGAAAACTCCTCCGTCTCGACGATGTATTCGTGATTCTCGGCGTGGGTCTGTCGCCAGCCGAAGAATCGGACCGAGGCGTTGGGGATCGGCCTTCCGGTGACGGAATCCGCGACGAAGAAGAACTGGCTCTCGGCCATTGGACGCCGCACGATGGCCGTATCGGAAATCCACGCGACGATCGCGCTGGTGTTTCCTCCGACGATCGCCGATTTCACCAGGTAGGCCCCCGGGCGCGAAAGGGGCGTCTTGAGAGTGACGGTCCTGTCGAAATGGCCGCTACGCGGCTGAATCTCGGCCGACCAGGCGGCGACCCGGCCGGAGAGATACTTGGAGTTCTCATCGCTCAAAAGCCGGTGGCCGATATCGGCGATATCGGTTCTCTCGAAATCCAGTTTCTTCGGCCGCGACTTCAAGTAGGCCTCGACGTCCGCCAGCAGGGCTTGGACGTCGATCGAGTACGCCTCGCACCGGAGCGAATGGCCGTTGCGAAAACGGTAGGGCAGCTCCGCCGCTTTTCCGGCCGGTTGGGGCATCACCGGTTCAAATCGTCCCCAGGGACCGATGATCTGCGCCAGCCGGGCCTCCCACGGACGAACGTCCCCGTCGCGCCGGGCAATCAGCGTTCTCCAATACTCCGCGGCCTTCGCGTACTGCCTGCGGTTCTCGAAAATCTCCGCCAGCCTGATTAGCGCCTTGCCGGCATAATACGGTTGCGATTGGCGGACGATATTCCGATACAGGCGGATGAAATTGAAAGCCTCCGGCATCCGAAACCGTTCGACGCCGGTCGCCAGTCGCGCCACCGTCTCCTCTTCCGGAAGCGTGTCCAAATCCAAGACGCCTCCCTCCTCGCCTTTCGTTCGCGCGTCGAGCAGCCGCCCGAACGCCGGACCGTAAAACGCCAGCGTCTGGACCCCGTACTGCGCGTGGAAAAATCCCGCCGTTTGAAAAAAAACCTCGTCGCGCAGCGAACGATCGAATTCGCGTGCCTCTTTCAGGCAGTAACGCCAGCGCTGCCCGTCGTTGGTCGCGGCGAGAAACCCGTGGGGAATCGCGTACAACAGCGGCTTGCCGTCGCGGCCGACCGGTGCTCCCGGATCGACCTCCGAAGCGACCGCGTCCGGCGTCTGGTATCCCGGAAGCGCGCCGAGGCTCGTCAGAAACTGCAATTTCCACGCGCCGGACGCCGAAACGAATTCCGATTCCCTCGTCTCCATGCGCCCCAAGAGAATAATCCGCCCGAACGATAAGAAGTACCGCGCGACGGTTGCCCGGTCCGAGTCGCGCCGCGCCAACGGCATCGCGTCGTGCATCCACTGCATCGCCCTGGCCCGATCCCGTTCGAGCGCGTCGACCACCTTGATGTCCGCTTCGACCGTTCCTTCCGCTTGGGGGGGCTTCCCCCGCGTGAACTTTCCGTCCAGCAGGTATCCGGCGTGCGTTCCGCCGGCGAGCGACTCCGCGGCGACCCACGGCATGCGCCAGTTCTCCGAGTGCTTCGCGACCGCTTCGTCGCGGAAAGCGTCCATCTCGGCGATCCGCCCCGATTCCTCCATGCACCGAAGAGCCCTTTCGAAATCCTGCGCGACCTGTATCTCGTACTCGCGGACGCCCCAGGCCGGCGCTTCGCTGCGCAGGACCAGCGCGCGGAAACCATCGCACGCGGCCTCGTAGTTTTCCGCCCGCATCGCCTCGAGCAGCCTTTCCCGCGGGGACTGCCCTCGGGCGCAGGCGGCAACGAGGAGGAAAAGGACAAAAACCGCACCTGCGGATAGACGAATCGGACGCGTTCGCTTGCTCACGGCATTATTGGAATCAGAAATCGTGTTGGCAGTATCCTATCCAGGGGAGCTATCCATCCTGTGATGCACCCCCCGAAAAACCCAAGGCTTGTCCTCGCATCCGATCGTGGGGATAATGGAGGGCGATCCCCCATCGCGGCCGACGTCGCGTGGCGGAGACGTTCCCGCCGCCGAATGCGTCAATTGAAGTATTGCTCGCGGCTGAGAAAGGCAATCCCCACCGGTGGCAAAAAAGCCGCTTCTTCAACCCCTTTCACGCCCGCGTCCCGCTCCAACGGTAGAATACTCCCATGAAACCACCCTTCGACCCCTATTTGGAATGGCTCGGCATCGACGGGGAAGGAATTCCAACCCACTACGAGCTGTTCGAACTTGCGCCGAAGGAATCGGATGCGTCGGTTATTCAAAAAGGCGTGGATGCGCGCCTTGCGCAAATCAGAGCGATTCGTCCAGGAGAGCACCTCGACGTTTGGCGACAACTCGTCGCCTATCTCGAAGACGTTCGGGCCGTCCTTCTCGACCCAAAGGCGAAGGCGGACTACGATGCCGCGCTCCCGGACCCGCCGCCGGACCGATCCGGCGCCGTGGAAACACCTCAAGCCCCAACCGCGGTTCCGCCGGGCGTGACCGGTTCTCCGCTCGCCCAGCCGCGCTCTTCCGGCTCTTCCCGCCGACGGAGTAGCCTTCCCCTCGGGTCGCCGGATACCCTGCCCGTCGGAACTCCGGTCGCTCCCGGCGCCCAATTGCCTTCTCCCGAAGTTCCCTCCGGAATCCCGGTCGGAATTCCCGTCGGCCGGCCGGTCGTCGCGGAAGAGAGCTGGGACGCCGTCGACGTCACCGCGGGTTCACCCATCGCGCGGGGCTTCTCTCCGCTAAAACCTCGGCAGCGGGGCCTTTCGAATAATCAACTCATGGTCCTCTTTATCCTGGGGATTCTCATCGCCGGCGGAATCGCCTACGGCCTGCTGAAGCTCCGCCAGCGGGAACACGAGAAGCGGATTCGCGAGAAGCCGCCGGCCGAGGCGGCCGAGGCGGTGCCCCGCCGGCGAACGCATCCTCTCAATGATGAATCGGTCGTCCCACGAGAACGACGGACCCTCGCGCCGCTCGTCGGAAGAAAGGACACCGAGGCCGAGATGACGGACACCCGGGGGGGCGTCGAGCCGCCGCGCGCTACCGCGGCCGAAACGCCGGCCGCGGACCCGGCCCACGCGCCACAGGCACCGCCGCCGGCCGTGCGAGAACCGACCGGTTCGGGCGACCGGTTCGAATCACTCTTGAACGAAGCGCGACTGCGGCTCGGCGAGCGGGATTTGGCCGGCGCGACCCGCGTGCTCGACGAAGCGAGGAAGCTGGCCGACGCGCCGGCTCGGACAGCCGAGTGGGATCAGGTCTGTTCGATGCGCGACCTCGTGGGGGCCTTCTGGGACGCTTTGCGGGACGAGTTGGCCCGCCGCCGGAACGAACCGATGTCGGTCGGTTTCAGCGGGGGGACGGCCCAATTCGTAGTCGTCGAGTGCGACCGGAACCGCCTCGTCATTCGCAAGGAAGGAGAGACCCTGACCTATGACGTCGGCGAAATGCCTCATAACCTGGTCCTTCTGATGGCCCGGAATCTCCTCGAACAAGACGGCGACGGCGCGGCCATGACCGGCGCGTTCATCGCGATGGAACCCGAGGGGGACAGAACCGAAGCGAGGCGGCTTTTCGAGAAAGCGGCCCGGACGCGCCAAGACATCCACCGTGTTCTGCCGGAGCTGGACGCGCCGCGGCCGCGAGTCGCCTCGGAGACCCGTCTGCCGGTTCCCAGCGGCGAGAAGGCGCTCACGGCGGCCCAGTTGAAGGTCAAACGCGAATTCCAAGAGCTTTACGAAGGGGCGAAAAGCGGCCCCAAACAACTGGCCCTCGCGCAAACGCTGCGCGAGGCGGCCGCCTTGGAGAACTCCGAACCGAGCCGGCGTTTCGTCCTTTACGAGGAGGCCGTTCGTTTCGCCGTCGCCGCCGGCTCCTTGGAGGAGGCGTTTCGGTCGGTCGACGCCATGAGCCGCGCTTTCGCGATCGACGCCGTCGAAAAGAAGACCGCCGTCCTCTCGGCCGTCGTCCGCGGCGCCGTCGGCTCGCGCAAACACCGGGAAATCGTCCCCCTTGCCCTGGAACTCGCCAGAGAGGCCGCCGAGGCCGGGAGAGAAAACCAACTCAACCGCGTCATTGAAACCGCCAAGGAATCCGCCCGGAAAACCGGCAGCGCCACGACCATGAAGGAAGTCCTGGAATTCTCCCCTTAGCCGCGGATCGAACGGCTACTGGGGCATCGCGAACGATTGGCCGTCGGCGATACTCCCCATGAGTGAAAGGAGGTACGGATCGACGTCCTCGCCGATGAACCGCGCCGAGCCGTCGGCCAGGCCGAAATGGGCGCCGCCGGGGTGGTCGCTGCCGGGAGATTCGGCGCAGTCGTTGTTCATTCCCCCCGGCAGCGAGGGGTCCGATGCGTTTCCGGCGTCCGCCACCGTGAAGAGCGTGGCGTTTCCGGCCACCACCCAACCGTCGTCGCTCCATTTGTGTGTCCGGGCAAGGCCGCTGAGATTCGGATCGGGAGGATTCCGTTGCACCTCGCCGACCATGATCGTGTAGGACGAACCGTCGGTGATTTCCGCGAGCCGCGCGCTGTGGTTCGGAAGGAACACGCCGTGGAGTTTCCCGGCGTCGGCCCCCTCTCCCTTGAGGTAGATCTCCCGGAACAACCGGTGCGCGCACCATCCCGAGGAACTCCCCGCCGGACATTCATTCTTGAAAGCGTTGGACCTGCCGAGACATCCACCATAGTCCGTTCCCCCCTTTCGCCAATCGAGGAACATACACCGGTCATACTTCTCACCGATCCCATTCCGCCGGCTGGGGCAGTAGAAGCCGTGGATATCCGTCTCGCCGACCGGCCGATTTCCCCGCAGGTTCGTTCCGAAGTTCCAACGGTCATAAAGGTCTTGCTGCTCCAGATACGGGAGCAGCGGAAGAAGCCAGCTCGTTCCGTACGGCCCCACTTCCGTCTCCCTTTTGATGTCGTAATCTTCCGAAACGAGCACCGTCGTCACGATACAGCCGGCCGGGAAACGGCCTCGAGCCTGTTCGTAGTTCAACAACGCCAGGCAGATATTCTTGACGTTGTTCGTACAACTGATCCGCCGCGACGCCTCTCTCGCCGCCTGGACGGCGGGTAGGAGCAACGCGACCAGGATGCCGATGATGGCGATGACGACCAGGAGTTCAACCAAGGTAAAAGCAGAGCGACACATGGGAACGTTTCCGTTAATGACAATGGTGCGTGAGCGTTCGGAACCTTTGCCGGAAAAGAGGGGGGTATCGTCAACCTCGTATTCCAAGCGAGAACAGAAACCCGCCCCGGCGGAGTGCGAGACCAACTAGCTAGTCAGTCTAACCCCCAAGAGTTAGATCTCTGTCAACCGTTCATTATATGGTTTCTCGTCTGCAATGGAAGTCCCCGGTCGCCTTTGAGCGAGAGACCGCGTGTCAATGGTTTTTTCCTTCTTACCCTTCAGGAAAGGGGTAAATGTCAGGTAAAGTGCGTTTTTTACTTTCTTTTTCGACTGCCGAAAACTCCCTTTGACACGCATGTCGGAAATCGGTATCTTCCCTCCCCCTGCCTGAATTTGCCGGACGCAACGCGAAGTCCCAAGTCCCACCTTTTTGTGTCTTTTCTCTCTGCCGCGGAGGAGAAGCCTCATGTCGAACCAGTCCACCGTCCTTATCATCGATTCGTCGGACGAAACGCGTGAAGTGCTGAAGACGGCACTGGAATACCGCGGGTATTCCACCCGGGCCGCGTCCAGGGCCGCCCTGGGTCTTGAGGTCGCGCGGCAAGTGAGTCCGGCGATCATCGTCTTGTCGCTGGAGGCGCCCGATTCGTCGGACGCGGCCGTTTCGAGCGGATTTCGCGATCATGCAAGCACCCAAAAAGCTTCTCTAGTCGTTATCGGCTCCGCGAAACGCGACGCCAAGGTCTTCCCCCAAGCCGAATTCGTGTCTGCGCCCTACCATTTCGGACCTCTGATCCGTAGAATCGAAGAGTTGTCGCGTGCCCGGGCCGCGGGTCCCGCGGACCTCGACGTAAAGCGGTCCGCGCCCCGTGCCGCGTGACGCGCGTTTCACGGCGTTCGCCGCGGCTTCTCCCCATTGCCGGTGTTTACCGGTCCGGGCGCATTCGATTTCCCGATTTTGCCTCGAGCCGCGCGGAGCCTGCCGTCCGTCGGTTTGCCGGGAGCTTTCCTCGTGCCCTCCTTATTCGTCATCCGCGGAAACGACCAGGGTTCTCGATTCGAACTCAAGGATACAGCCGTGCGCCTCGGCCGCGACACGTCCAATCACGTCGAGATTCACGATACGGAGGTATCGCGACGGCACGCGGAACTCCGACTCGAAGACGGGGAATACCGAGTCGTCGACTTGAACAGCTCCAACGGCACGTTCGTCAACGGCCGCCGGGTAACCACTTCTCTACTGGGTAGTGGAGACCAGCTCCAGGTGGGCGGAACGCTCCTGCTTTATACCGGGCGCGGAAGCGAGGAATCGGCCGAGGAACTCAACAGGGCGATCGAAATCGGTGGAACCCGCCGGGAGGACGATCGGTCGCGGATCGTCCGGGCGATCAGCCAGGAGGACGGGAGCCGCGTCTTCCAGTTGGGAGCCGCGGAGGATACGAATCCGTGGCTGGCCAGGGCGAGGAGTAACTTGCAGGTAATGTATCGAACCGCTCTGGCGGTCAGCCATACGCTCGATATCGACCGGCTGCTTCGGCGCATCATGGAGTTGATCTTCGAGTGGGTGGAGGCCGACCGCGGCTGCGTCATGCTGGTGGAGCAGCCCGGCGCCGCGTTGCGGCCGAAGGTCCGGCGCACGCGTTCGGCGTCGGCGTCGGACGAAAAGATCACCATTAGCAAGACGATTCTCGATTATGTCATGGAGAAGAACCAGGGCGTGTTGACCAGCGACGCCCGGGAAGACGCGCGATGGGACTCCACGGCGAGCATCCTTCAGGCCGGAGTCCGCGAGGCGATCTGCGTTCCGATGCAAGGCCGATACGACGTGGTGGGGGTCATTTACATCGACACGCTGACCTCCCCCAGGGAAATCATCCGTCAGCGCGCCTCCAAGTTCAACGAAGACCATCTCAAATTGATGATCGCCATCGCGCACCAGGCGGCGTTGGCGGTCGAAGATACGAGGTACTATTCGGCGATGGTCCAGGCGGAACGCCTCGCCGCGATCGGACAGACCGTCGCCACCCTCTCGCACCACATCAAGAACATCCTGCAGGGTATCCGCGGAGGGAGCTACCTGATCGACATGGGGCTTTCCGAAAACGACCCCTCGATTACGCGGCGCGGGTGGAAGATCGTCGAAAAGAACCAAGGGAAAATATCCAACCTCGTCATGGACATGCTCACGTTCAGCAAGGAGCGGGAGCCGGATCTTGCGCCCGCCTCCTTGAACGAGACGGTCGGCGACGTCGTCGAGTTGATGCTTTCCCGCGCGGACGAAATGGGCGTGGTATTGCATTGGACTCCGGACGAACGAGTCCCCTCGCTCATCTTCGACGCCGAGGCGATCCACCGAGCCGTGCTCAACGTGGCTACCAACGCGATCGACGCGGCGGCCGAAAAAGGAGAACAAGCAGAGGTGCGAATCGCCACTCATTTCGAGGAAGAGAACCTCGCGACGATCACGATCGAAGACACAGGGTCCGGCATTCCGCAAGATCAAATGGACGATTTGTTCAGTCCGTTCGTCTCGTCGAAGGGAGGCCGCGGAACGGGGCTCGGGTTGCCGGTCAGCCAAAAGATCATCGCCGAGCATGGCGGCACGATCAAAGTCGTGAATCTCCCGGCCGGAGGGGCCCGGTTCACGTTGGAAATTCCCGCCGTTTATCCCGAAGAGGACGGAGAAACCCACCTCAAGTAACGTCACCGGTCCGATGCCGGGTCACCGCTCGTTCACCAATCCCGAGCCAACGTGAAACCCGGTGCCGCGATATCGAGTTCTCGCGCGCCATGCCCTTCGGCAAGTGGACGATTCGGTTTCTCGACGCGCGATGCGCTCCGCGGGGCTATTGTCCGGAGGGTAGTGGATACACCTGCGAGCCGCCCGTGCCGTCCGTCATCGGGTAATCCGGATACTCCGCGGGCGCGGGGTACGGTGAATAGGTCGGTGGCAGGGGCCCGGTGTCGCCGTGTGCCGGGCCGCCATAGGGGGATGGATAGTCCGGAGCCCACGAAGGAACCGGCCCCGGCGCGCCCCCACCGGAAGGAGCGAGAACCGGTGGGGGGTTCCCCATGTGGTCGACGTACATCTGGTTTCGAAGCTGTTCGGCACGCGCGAGCAATTCCTCCGGAGGACACACCGTTTGCGGTCGGAGCTGATAGGTAAGCGTCCGCCGGTCGCGGATTTCTCCGGGGACGAGATTCTCGGCTACGAAGTCCAACGGCGGAATTTGATACCAAGGAGCGGGAATCTTTTCCATCACGGTGAGCGTTTCGAATCCATCCTTGACGAGGCGAATCTTTCGCGTGCCGTAGTACGTGAAATTCACGGAGACCGGAGTCAGGCCGATTTCGTAATCGTCCACGTAAACCAACGCTCCAGGAGGATTGCTTCGAATCGTCATGCGTCGCTGAACGCAACCGCAAACCATGGGAAAGAACAACGCGATCATACCCAAAGCCAGGAGTCCGCGCGGAACCCGCCGGTCCGCGGCGGCCCGAGTGGCCGATCCGGTGGAACGGTCAAAAGGGATAAGTTCGATTGGAGTGGAGTCCGTCATGGTCTCGGAATCAAACCGAAGGATGCCAAGCCTGGGAATCCCAAGGGAGTCCGGCAGGTATGTTTCCAGGGCGAGGGAGTATAGCGAGAGTTCGAAAGCGAATCCAGGTCGGAATCCCACGAAAACGAGTTTCTGGTTTCCAAAGCTACCAATAAAATGGGGCAACTTTATACCCCGCGAAATAAGTATGATAAAATGGCATCTTGCTTCAGATCGCGGAATTGCCTAAATTAGTAACTCAGGCACAGTTCAAATTTTCTCTGTTTTTGATATTTGAGGCTAACTGATGGCGAACGAGTACCTTTGGGCACCTTGGAGAATGGCCTTCATCCATGGAGAAGATTTTCCGGAGGTCCCCGAGGAGTCGCTTTCCCTGCTGCCGGGAGCCGACCCGAACTGCTTTTTTTGTCAGGCGGTCGTATCGGACTTCAAGAGAGAAAGACTCGTGATTCACCGGAATCATTCCACCATCGCCGTTCTCAACCGCTATCCTTATAATAACGGCCACCTCATGGTGGCACCGCGGCGGCACGTCGGGAGACTTGCCGATTTGACGTCCGAGGAACGCGCAGACCAGATCTCGTTGGTTACCCGTTTGATCGAGGTTCTCGAAACGACGATGGAGCCCCATGGCTTCAATGTCGGCGCGAATCTCGGCCGGGTTGCCGGCGCCGGGGTTCCGGGGCACCTCCATTGGCATATCGTTCCACGATGGAACGGTGACACGAATTTCATGCCGGTCCTGGCCGACACGAAGGTCATCCCACAATCGCTGGAGGCCTTATGGGAGCTGATGGTCCGGGCACTGGACGAGAATTGATCTCCCACGGGATACCTAATATCATGGGCCTACTGATTCTGCGTTTTCTTTTTCTGCTGGTTGCTTTGGGTCTGGGAGTCAGTCTTCTCGCTCCCGAACTGAAGCTCATTCCGGCCGATGCGCCCTGGTACTACTGGTGGGGTTCGATCTTCGGGTGCGTCTTGCTCGCCATCCTCACGATTATCGCGGACGTAGCGATTCGCACGAAGCAACTCAAGGTGATCTCTTCGGTCTATTTCGGGCTGATCGTCGGCCTGCTTCTGGCATACGTGATTGGTATCGCGTTTCAGCCGTTTCTCGCGTATGTCGTCGGTATCGTCTACGAATCGAATACGGCCGAGGAGATCAAAGTGATTCGAGAATCGGTCCGCCAGGCCTTCAATTCCGTAATGGCGGCGATCATTTGCTACGTCTGCATCAGCCTCCTGATGCAGACTCGCGATGACTTCCGGTTTGTCATTCCGTACGTCGAGTTCACGAAGGACGTCAAGGGCAACCGGCCGTACGTTCTGGACACGAGCGTGATCATCGACGGGCGGATCGCCGACGTCATCGAGGCGAAGATATTCCTCGACAGCCAACTCATCATGCCGGAATTCGTCATCAGCGAACTCCAGAGCATCGCCGACAGTTCCGACCGCCTCAAACGTTCCCGGGGCCGCCGCGGGCTCGATATCTTGAAGCGTTTGAAGACGAATCCCGAAGTCGATTTGAAGATACTCGACCGCGATCCGCCGGAAGTGGCCGGACAACCCGCCGAATTGAAACTAATCGTCCTCGCGAAGCACTTCAACGCCAAGCTCATCACCAATGACTACAGCCTGAATAAGATCGCCGAGGTTCAGAGCGTCGGGGTCGTGAACCTCAACGACGTTGCCAATGCGCTCAAGCCGGTATTCCTTCCGGGAGAACATATCACGCTGCGGATCGTCCGGCCCGGGGAAGAAGCGGGACAGGGAGTCGGGTATTTGGACGACGGAACGATGGTCGTGGTCGAGGGAGGGCGCATTCATCTGAACAAGGACGTGTCCGTATCGGTGACGAGCGTCTTGCAGACCAGCGCCGGGAGAATGGTGTTCGGCCGCGTGGAAGGGCTGAAGAACAACCACGTCGGCGGCGGGGAGAACGGCTCCACGGCCGGTGGCGAGAAGGCGGGATGACCAGGCGCAAAAAGACGGCCGGCGGTTCGCGGCCGAAACCGCCGGCCTGTCCATGAATTCCACGTGCGACCGGGGAAAACGCGCCAAAGCGCCGCGCGTCTCACCGGCCTAAACGGTCTTTCGGCAACGTTACGCGTCGAGCGTCCAGCCTTCGCGGTAGGCCGGCTTGACGATGGTGTCGTTCAGCTCCGGCATGTTGGTACACTTCAGGGCCTTGGCGTCCCATTCGACCTTCGGTCCTTCCACGGAGAAGTCGGGGTCGTCGGGCTGTTCCTTCGGACCGGCGGCGGTCCAAACGGCGAGGTTGCCCAGGAGGATCGTTTCGGTGAGGCGTCCGGCGTGGTCCACGAAGTTCGAAAGCGCCGGCTTGCCGCCGTTGATCGCGTCAATCCATTCCTTGAAGTTCACCGGGTCCGGATTGCCTTCGGTTCCGGGGCGATACTCGACCTCGATCGGATCGACACCGGCGAGGTAGAATTTCTCGCCGTAATCGGCCGGGGAATACATCTTCCCCTTGCTACCGATGATGATCGCTCCGCTGCCGGAAAGCTCGAACGCGTTCCCGTTCTCGTCCTTGAACCCTTCAAGGAGTTCCGGGGCCGCCTTCTTGCCGCCGTCCGACCACGTAAACTTGATCGGTCCGCGTTTCCCGTCAATAGCCGGAAATTCGAAGTTGATGATCGACCACTTCGGGTAGCTCATGCCGTTGTGACCGCTGGTCGTCGCCTGGACGGAGGTCGGGTCGAACAGGTCGCACGCGGCGAACGGCATGTTGACCGTGTGGCACGCCATGTCGCCCAACGCGCCGCTGCCGAAGTCCCACCAGCCACGCCATTTGAACGGCTGGTAGTTCGTGGCGTACGGACGCATCTCCGCCGGACCGAGCCAGCAATCCCAGTCGAGGTCTTTCGGGCGCTCGCCCAGTTCGGGAATGAGGTAACCTTGCGGCCAAATGGGACGGTTGCTCCAGACATGGACCTCCTTCGGTTCACCGAGAACACCCGCTTGAACCATCGCGGCGGCGCGCCGGAACCCGTCGCACGCCGAGCCCTGGTTCCCCATGACCGTTTGGACCTCCATTTCCTCGGCGACCTCCGCCATCAGACGCGCCTCGTAGATGGTTCGCGTCAGCGGCTTCTGGCAGAAGCAGTGCTTGCCCATCCGCATGGCCATCAAGGCGGCCGGAGCGTGCGTGTGGTCGGGCGTGCTGACGGTTACCGCGTCGATCTTGTCGCCAAGCTCCTCGAGCATCTTCCGGAAATCGGTGTACGCCTTGGCATCCTTGAACGCCCGGGTCTTCTGGGCGGGCTCGAACAGGGACGAATTCGTGTCGCAAATGCCGACCACCTTGCCGTTCATGGCCGCATGACGCGAATCGCTTCCCCCTTTCCCGGAAATCCCAATGCAGGCAAACTGAATCTGCTCATTGGCGGCGCGGCTTTGCTTCGGGGCGATCCCACCGGCCACCCAAAATCCCAAACCCGCGGCCGAAGCCGTCTTGACGAAATCTCGACGTGTGGTTTTTCGGGCCATCGTGCTTTTCTCCGATCGTTTGAATCACAGGAACAAAGTGAATGAACAAAGGGCCTCCAACGAACCCCGCAACCGGGAAAGGGCCACCGCAATCGGGACTCTCCGTCCGCGTATTCACGCGAACACCGTCGAAGGAAATGGTTAGTGAAAAATCTCGTATGGTTAAGAAATATCCAAACTGGTATACGACCGGCGCCATCGAAAGGTTCATCCCTCGTGGTCGTCGGCGAACGTGAAAATGGTACCGTGCCAGATGTAACGGCGGGAAGGAAGGGGGGAGGGGTACATCCTTGGGGGCACGTCCGCGATGCTCTTCTCCGCGTACCGCGAACCGCTGATGAGACGATAGCGCCACGCTTCTCCCAACGAAGATACCATTACCTGGAGCGTTCCGCAAGGCGTAAGACCGCGCCGATTACGCGGGTGCCGAGCATTGCTGCGCGATTCAGGAACCCGGAATGGCTCCAAGGGGGGGGTGTGCTTATTCTCGCTTGCCGGATGTGGAAAGAATTGCTATTCTCCAGCCCCGACGAATCGATACCCCCCCATTTGAATAGAGTGAAGACGTCTTTGTACTTACGGGTTTTCTGCGTTGCCCTCATGTTCTCCCTGGAGGCGGTTCCGTCATCGGCGCAACCCCCGACCACGCTCGCGCGCGCCCTGCTGGAACGTCTTCCGCCAGTCCAAGACGCCCCGGGCGACTCCGGTTCGCCGAAGCCTTTGCCGGCAACCGGTGAAACGCCGTTGCCGGGGGGTCCGTCCGCCGGAGATACACCGCTGGAGACGCCGGTGGAAGAATCGCCAACCGGGGAGCCGAATAGTCTGGAGGATATCGAAACCAAACCGGAAAAGACCACGGCGGCGTGGTACTCTCCCTTAACCGACTGGTTCCTGGTGACGGAGGACGCGGAGGGAAAAAAAATATGGCAGCGGAGCGTGGAACTGGGAATTGACGGCTCGGAGGGCAACAGCAACACGTTCAATATCCGTTTCGGAGCCGACCTGAAAAGGCAGACGGAGTTGACGAAGTTCCGCCTCGATCTCGACTACTACAAGGCTGCGAGCAACGATCGAGAGACGGCGAACCAAACGTTTCTCGATTGCCGCTCCGAACGGCGGCTCCGTAACTCCCGGTTGAACTGGTTTCTCAATGGCAATATCGAACACGATGAATTCAAAGTCTACGACTTGCGATTGACGCTCAACACGGGGACCGGTTATCGATTAGTCGAGAAGGATAGGTCGACGTTGACGTTCCGCTTCGGAGCCGGTGCTTCGCACGAGATAGGGGGGCCCGAACCCGTCTGGATTTCGGAACTGGTGTACGGGATCGAACTCGAGCATCAGGTCAATAAGCGACAGAAGATCGGCTTCACGTGCGACTACTTCCCGGATGTCACCGATTTTCGAAGGTACCGGTTCGACGGGAAGGCGAGTTGGGAGGTGTTGCTGGACGAAGGTAGCAATCTCAGTTTGAAGCTCAGCATTCACGACCGCTACGACGCGACCGCCTACGAAATCCGCAAGAACGACCTGGCTTATTCGGCCGTTTTGCTTTGGAAGTTCTAAACGCGCTCTATTGCTTCGACGCATACAACTCGGCGAATTCGAGCGTCCAACGGTCGATCAATTCGTGGAACTCGGCGGAGTCCACTTCACCAAGAGGACGGTAGAAATCGCGGTTGAGCAATTCGCGGTTGAGAACGGTTCCCTTGCCCGATATTTCGAGTACCAGATACTCGCTCAGCGGCCGCACCACCATTTCCCACCGGCTATACAGGTTCGACCGTTTCCTGGTCGCCGCATCGATCCGGATGTCATCTCGGTAGACCGCCGAGCCCCAACCCCGCTCGTTCATGATCGTTTCGAAGCGGAATCCGGGGACCTGCCGAATCAGTTCTCGGAAGGTCTTTTCGATATGTTCGGTAAGGGAAAGCCGAAAATCCCCGTACAGGCTCCGTAGTTCCTGTTCGTTCATGGCCTCCGCCGCCCGGCGCCGTTCCTCGGCGTCTCCGGCCCGGCGGCCCCTTTGAATGGCCTTGCTCAATCGATCTTCAAAACTACTCACGGTGAATCCAACGTGTTGCATGATTGTGGTGCCGGCGGAGCGCACCCCGACTTCGTGACGATGTTTCGCGCTGGAAACGGCGGAAACCCTACGATCCACCCGGCGAACCGCTCTCCTTCGAGTCGGGCGCGTCTTTGCCGTCTTCCGGCCCGTCGGTCTGTTTCTTGGCGAAGAATTGGGCCAAGTCGCCGAAGGTCCGCATCGCTTCCTTCCCGGCAAGCATCTCAT
Source organism: uncultured Planctomycetaceae bacterium (assembly GCA_964520785.1). Lineage (GTDB taxonomy): Bacteria > Planctomycetota > Planctomycetia > Pirellulales > Thermoguttaceae > CAZFQG01. The sequence goes on from CAZFQG010000023.1 coordinate 29,462, forward strand.
CCGTAATGGGGGTGACCGGCTTCGGCCGCGACCTCGGCTTGTACTCCGCGCGGCGAGCCGCATCTCTCCCTTTGGGTCGGCGATTATCGCGCCCGGCGCGTTGTTGCTTTCCACCGTGCCTCGGCCTTCCGCTTTGTTGTCGCTTTTCGCCTTGTTGCTTCGGTGGTTCGTCCTTACGGCCGCGGCGACCCCTGTCGCGTTTCTGCCGCGCAGGACGATCCTTGACTCCGGGAGGAATCATCGACAACGACACGCGGCGCCGTTCCTTGTCGACTTCCAGAACCCAGACCTTCACGACGTTGCCCACCGCCACGACGTCGTGTGGGTCACGGACGAAGCGGTCCGCGAGATGACTCACGTGGACGAGCCCGCTGTCGTGAAGACCAATGTCGACGAAGACCCCGAAATCGACGACATTCAATACGGTTCCGCTGAGTTCCATGCCCGGTTCGAGATCCTCGAGCTTCAAGACGCCCCTTTTGAACACCGGTTTCGGCAGATCGTCGCGCGGATCGCGACCGGGTCGGGTCAATTGAAAAATGAGATCCCGCAGCGTCCATTCCCCGACCTCCAGCTCCAGCGCAACCGAGGCGATATCCAGCTCGCCCAGGCGCCGGGCCAGTTCCGCGGCTTTATTTTTATCCAAGACGTCGGTGGATACGGCCCCGATTTTCGCCAGAAGCTTCTCCGCGACGCGATAGCTCTCCGGGTGGATCCACGTCGCGTCCAGGGGCTGATCTCCGGAAGTGATCCGCAAAAATCCGGCGGCCTGGGTGAACGTTTGTTGCCCGATCCCCGGGATATTCTTGATCTCTTCCCGGTTACGATACGGCCCGTTCCGCATCCGGTGCTCGAAGAGGTGCCGAGCCGTCAATTGATTCAGCCCGGAGACGTAACGCAGCAGCGCCGGGCTGGCCATATTGACGTCCACGCCGACGAAGTTCACGCACGATTCGACGACTTCGTCCAGGGACGAACGCAGATGTTTCGCCTTGACGTCGTGTTGATACAGACCGACGCCGATGCTCGCCGGATCGATCTTGACCAGCTCGCTCAACGGGTCTTGCAGGCGCCGCCCGATCGAGATTGCGCCGCGGAGCGTGGGGTCGTAATCGGGGAACTCGTCCCGTCCAATCCGGCTGATCGAGTAGACGCTGGCTCCCGCCTCGTTTACGATGACGTACGCGATCTCGCCATCGGGATACGCCTCGGAGATCAATTTCGAGACGAATTCCTCGGTCTCGCGGCACCCCGAGCCGTTCCCGATCGCGACGGCGGTCAGGCCGAACCGATCGATCAGTCCCGTGACGACTTCCTTCGTCCGCGAACTCCGATGCGACTTACCTACCAAGAAGATCAGGTCGTGCTCCAAAATGTTGCCGAATTGATCCAGCCCAACCAGTTTGCAGCCGTTACGAAAACCCGGATCTATCGCCAAGACCCGGCGGCCGTTGATCGGAGGTTGAAGCAGAAGATTCCGCAGATTCCGCGCGAACACCGTGAGCGCGTGATCTTCGGCCCTTTCCGTCAGCTCGCGACGAAGCTCTCGTTCCAGACTGGGAAGTAATAGCCGGACCAACGCGTCCTTGGCACAACCGCGAAGGAATTCTTCGTGCGGGTGGCCCTCGGAAATCGCGACCGCGTAAGTTGCTTCCTCGAACGGCGCAAGGTCGTAGTCAAACCCGATCCGAAGCACCTTCGCCCGTTCCCCCCGATTCAACGCCAGAACCCGGTGGGGCGGAATCTTGCCGATCTCCTCCGAAAATGTGAAATAGTCGGCAAATGCCTGAATACGCTTTTCGCGTGCCCGCTGTTTACGCAGTTGCGCCTTCGTCAATCTCTGCGCCTGCGCCTTTGCCTTGGCCGATTTTTTCTTCCTCTTGGAATCCACCGAGGGTTTGCCGGGAACACCCTCGCCGGCCGGAACATCCCGCGGCGCAGGAATTGCCGCTTCCGCGTGGGCTGCCTCCTCGATACCGACCTCTCCCGGGGACTCTGCCGGTGTCGGTTCGGGGGAGGTCGCGGTTGCCGCGGCATCCTCGCCCAATTCGTTCTTTGAAGGTGGCGATTTTTCTTCTACCGGAATCTCTTCTACCGGCATCTCTTCCGCCGGCACGCCCCCGGTCGGCGCCGCGGATTCCGCGCCAGGGTTCTGCGAATTCACGTCCGCCTTGCTTGAGTCCATCGGCGACGACCCAGCGGGGTCGGGGTTGCTCGCGTCCGTGCCGGTAGCGGCCGCAGCGTCGGAAGCCGTCTCGGCGGTGGAACCGGTTTCTTCCGTGGAAGTCGTGGATGCAGCGTCGGAAGCCGTCCGGGCCGCTGGGGGCGACGGTTCTCCTTTCTTCAAGGACCTCTCCGGAATCATGTCTTCCGAGGCGGGCGCACCTGTAATCTTGGCCGTCTTACTCAGCAAGTTTCTGAGGTTTTGACGCAGCTCGACATCCTCGCTGAACCACTCGGCGATGATGTGGCCGGCACCGAGAAGGGCGTCAGCGGCATGGGCAACCCCTTCGTCCGTATTGACGTACTCGCTCGCCCTGGCGTCGAGATCGGCGCACGATTCGGCCCCCCTCAAGATTTCGTTCGCAAGCGGTTCGAGGCCTTTTGCCTTGGCGGCCGTCGCCAAAGTGGTCTTCTTCGGCCGGTAGGGGAGGTAGATATCCTCCAAACGTTTCGTCGTTCCGGCGGCGGCAATCCGTTCCGCCAAGTCCGGCGTCAGCTTCGCGCGAGTCTCCAACGACCGGAGAATTTGGTTCTTCCTCTCGTTGAGGGCACGCATCTTCCCCAAATTGGCGTGAACAAGACGTATCGCCTCTTCATCCAATCCGCCAGTTCGGTCCTTACGGTACCGTGTAATAAACGGAACCGTATTGCCCTCATCCAAGAGTTCCACGACGGCTTGAACCTGCGCTAACGAAACCTTGGGAAGCCCTCGCGCAACGTGGCGCAAATCGATCTTTACCGTCTCAGCCATAAACGGTGTCTCTCCAACCGAGTCGGTCATACATCAATGACGATCGCTCAGTTCCATTTTACATCTGGTCCAAGTAAATGCCGCCGCGCGGCAATTCCTCGAACACGCTTGACTTCGCCGATGCACGGCGGGATGCACGCTGGGCGCCGGTGGCACGCTCAGGTCCTTACCAGTCGCCTTTAATGATAATTTAGGGCGTCCGCTTCGCCGCGTCAATGACGCGAACCGGATTTGGGCAAGGATCAAAACCAGAAAAAGCTGAAGGATCGCTCTTTTCTCTTGCCTGACCACTAGAAACTCCCTAGTTGGCGGATTTGGTACCAGCCGTCCCGTTTTGCCAAACACGGGCCCCTTTCACTGGCATGGCCGCCATGGATAGCCGATCAACTGGATTAAGCCAATTTGGAGGAATACCCTATATGTCTCAAATGGACGATCCTGCCGGAAAACTAAAAGAGATCATTCACTCCCCGAGCTACCGGGTTGCCTACGAGGACGTTGATTTCCTTCGGGAACCAAGACTCCGGCCCGTCCGGATGCAATTGGAACTGCAGAAGGCGGAGCTGAGCCTCAGGGAACACCGCATTCGGTCGACGATCGTCGTCTTCGGCAGTACCCAGATCGTCTCCCCCCCGGAAGCCCAGAAGCGTTTGGAGAGGGCTCGCGAACGCCTCAGCGATACGCCCGGCGATCTGCGGCGTCAAAGGGCGGTCGCGCGGCTGGAGCGTCTGGCCGCCAAGAGCCCCTACTACGAGATCGCGCGTGAATTCGCCTCACTCGTCTCCAGGGAGGGGCAGTCCGGCAAGGACAACTACTATGTCATCTGCACCGGCGGTGGCCCCGGAATCATGGAGGCGGCCAACCGCGGAGCCTACGACGTCGGCGCCAAATCGATCGGCCTGAACATTCGCTTACCCAAGGAACAAGCCCCAAACCCCTACATCACGCCCGATCTGTGCTTCCAGTTCCACTACTTCGCCCTCCGAAAAATGCACTTCCTCTTGAGGGCGAAAGCGCTAGTGGTTTTCCCCGGTGGTTTCGGAACCTGTGATGAGCTGTTCGACGCCCTGACCCTGCGCCAAACCGGCCGAATGCAACACATTCCGATCATTCTCTTCGGGCGGAAGTACTGGAACAGCGTCCTGAACTTTCGGATGTTCGCCGACGAGGGGACAATCGAAGACGAGGACCTAGACCTCTTCCGCTACGTCGACACGCCCCGCGAGGCCTGGAACTCGATTCTCGAGTTTCACCAGAAGGTCTCCTGATGACAATTCGAGCCTTAAACTCCTTATTTCACAACGCTTTACGAATTCTACGTTTGAAAACTACTTGAGCTGTATTCGCACTCCCCTCACATCCGCCGTTTCTCACTCCGGAATCTATCAAATAAACACCGTCTCCATTCCCATCAATTCGGCCAGTGTTGCGAGTTCGCTGCGGACGTCTCCTTTGACGGCGATGCAGTGATGGGCAAAGCCGCTTGTCGTTAGTTCCTTGATGAACTCTCTTACCGTTTTCTCGGTCTCGACCAGGAGGGAAACCTCGTGGATCGCCATTGGCGGCAGATCGGCGATTCGGCCGCCGCTGATGAGCATCCGCCATCCCTTCGCGTCGCGAATGCAGTGGGTCATCGTGCAGGGACCGGGATCGAAAGTCATCTCGAAGTTGAAGCCCTGCCCCTCGAGCCCCCATTGCTCCGGGGAAGGGGTGATTCTCGGGACCGTGCCCGACTTGGCCTGCGTCGGATCGGCAAATCCATGGCCGAGCAGCAGGATCAAGTTCCGCTCGACGTCGAATTCGCACCACTCACCGAAAAACGGCGTCACGCCGGCGAACGCCTTGAGGACGTGCATCATCGCCAGCCCCAGCACATCCCCTTCCGTTACCCCTAAAACATCCCCCCTGGCGTGGAGTTCAGACATGCCCAGGTAGGACGTTGCTTTGGTCTTCGCCTCCACATGGTGTTGCCCCAGCAGAGCCAGGCCGTCCAGGCGGAACCGCTCGACTAGCTCCCGCATCGCGACGGCGACTCGTGCGGCGGCCACGACATCGGTTTCCGAAATGCCGACGACTTCGTAGTTTGAATGGACCTTTTCGGCCAAGGCGCGGACTCGTGCATCGGAGGGGGAAACGGCTTCCCAGAGATTCAGCAGGTGGTCGAGTTGGATGTGGATGACTTCCGGGCCGAGAGCCCCCTTGACCATGGTCTTGTCGTATTCAAAGTCGAACATTCCGCGGAAGACGTGTCCAATGACGCCGAAGGTCATGGTCTTCAGCCGCTTGTAGATGGCGAGGGCCTTGACGTACCGATCGATTTCGCGGTAAGCCACCTCGTCCAGAATACCACCGACGACCACTTCCACCCGGTCGTAGATACCCATCTTCCGAAATCCGGCGACGAGTTGGACCAGGGACATCAGTCCGCTGTCCCGGAGCGACGCCTCGTAGTCCGACCGCAAGTCGATCCGATCATGCGATTGCGACACGAACAGCAGCAGGGGAACGCCGGGCAGGTGCGACAAGGCCTGATGGATATAGGTGTCCGGAATGTAGGTCCTTTCCGTGATGATGAGCAAGTCGATGCGGTTGTCGCGGAAGTATCTTCCGGCGGCGTCGGCCGTGTCCATCGTGTCGATCAGTCCGGGATAGACCACGTCGTAGTCCTTCGCGAGCCGCCCTGGCTCGAGCCGGCGAGCAACCCCGCGATGCTCTACGCCCGGAAGTTCACCCCGCGATTCTGGACGAAGTTCCTCCGCGATGCCCAGTGTGCGCAGCATCCGGACGGCGTCATTCCCGACGTGGTTCCGAGCTATCCGAGGAAGGGCCGCAAGACGGGTGACCCGGCCTGGGCCGGCAACTATCCGCTGGTCCTCTGGTACCTCTACCGATACTACGATGATCGACGCCTGCTGGAAGACCATTACCCGAGCATGAAACGCTGGGTGGCGTATCTCACAAGAATTGCCGACGAGAATCACCGGATCGAACAAGGTGGATACTACGGCGACCATATGCTCCCGGGCGACGCGCCGGGCGAGGAGGAATTCCTCTCGAAGGAAACGCCCCCGCCGCTGCTCTGGACCGGATACTACTACAAGAATGTTTGGATTCTCGCTCAAGTTGCCCGTATACTTGGCAACGAAGACGACGCGGCGGCGTACGACCAATTGGCCGCCGCGATCCGCGCAGCGTTGAACGACAAGTGGCTCGATGCGTCGGGCAACCATTACGCCACCGGTTCGCAGACCGCCAACATCTTCCCCCTCGCCCTGGGCGTCGTTCCGGAGGCCAACCGTCAGCGCGTGCTGCAGACCCTGATCGACGACATCCTGGTAAAACGCGGCGGCCACCTTCGCACGGGCAACCTCGGCACCACCTGCATCATGGATGCCTTGACCCCTCTCGGAGGTGGTGAGGCGATGTTTCAGGTGGCAACCTCGACCGATTACCCCGGCTGGGGCTATATGGTTAGCCGCAGGGCAACCACGATCTGGGAGTCGTGGGGAGGCGTTCGAGAAGGATTCGTCGGGTACAACACCAGCGAAGACAGCATGGTGATGTTCGTCACGATCGAGCGGTTCTTCTACAACGATATCGCCGGCATCCAGGGTCCGGCGTACTTCGGCCCAGCGCCATTCGCGCCCGGCTTCGAAGATTTCCACATCAAGCCGCACGTACTCGGCGACCTCACGCATGCGAAAGCCACGGTCAGGACGGTTCGAGGACGGATTCTCGCCGCTTGGAAGAGAGGGCCCGACGGGCTGGAGATGGAGGTTGAGATTCCCGTCAATAGTCGTGCCCGGCTCAGCATACCCACGCTCGGTCTGGGCGGCATCGTGATTAGCGAGAACGGGCAGAAGGTGTGGGACTTTGGCACCTATGTGCCCGGCGTCGAAGGAGTTCTGGCTGGGAAGGCCGGCGAGGGCGACTACGTCACGCTGACGCTCGGGTCCGGAGCCTACCGCTTCCGCCTCACGGGCAACTGAACACAGACGGTGCGGCGTTCAGGTTGAAAGCACGTCCAGCTTGTCCAGGAAAATTCGCTCACGTACGATCGCTTCCCGCGCTGGAGCGGTCTGAGGCGCTAACCACTGCCGCCCCCGCCGACCCCCGGAATCCTTCCCCCACTTCCAATACCGCAACGCTCATCGGCCCCCGGCGAGAATCCGCCTCCGACGCGGCCTTTTCCTCCAGACACGCGAACTCCAAACGCGGTCTCTCCTTCTCCGACGCCGATATCGCCTCCCTCGCCCAAGCAGCCTGGCTGCGCGAGGTGGACGGGCTGAAGGGGAAGGGGGAGGCGGAAGGACGTGGCGTGGGGAGGGTTGAATGAGATTTCGATTTATGCACCATGACGATTGGCTGTCCATCTGCCGGAGTGGCCGTGGCAACGTAGGCATTACGGTACGCAAGTGGATGGACAAATGCAATTGAGCAACTTAACTCGAATGTTCCGCGTCACTTGGAAGAAGTCGGCCATACGCGAGGATCGAGTGCATACTACGCCTCCTTCTGGGGGGCGGGAGAACAACAGGTCCGCAACGTGTGGTCGAGCGGCGGCTGCTGGCACTTGAACCGATGGCTCTATACGCTCGTCGAACTCTGCTGCTGGGACACCGACAAATCCGAATTGGTGGACCGCCGCACGCGTTCCTGGGATAACGCCGACCGTCGTCCCTCGCACGCCGACCGTCGTCCCTCGATCTCCCGTGAAATGCTGCAAAAACAATTCTCGGCCGCTCTGCCTCCCACCCCAGACAATCGCAAATTTCACAGGCTCTTCGAGGCCCTACTTGACCTCGCCACCTGATCGCCTAAAGTGCAGTTCCTCCTGCAAGCACGAAGGGCCGGCGCAGTGGAACGTCCTCACTGATTCGCTTGAATTCGGTCGCATGCCAATCCATGGATGTCCGAGTGTTCTCCTCCGAGTGTTCTCCAGGGTGACGGAAAGCGATGGCTGCTGCTTCGCTGGTCGGGGCAAGGCGAACCGGTGAATGTCAAGGGAACTCTGGTCCCCCCCTTTTTCGACGGCCGCGTTTCGCTTCGCGAGGGAGATCCCTTCGCCATTCGCGTTGCGCCGGGGGAGTACAAATTCCACGTCTTCACCTCCTCTCTCTGGAAAAGGGCTACGCTCCGCGTGACGGACGAGCCGGAAATGATCCTCAATTTCGAGGAACGGCGGCCGCGAACCGTCGACCTGCACGTTGTGACCTTCCGCGGGCCGCCCCTGAAACCGGTCCCCGGTGCACAGGTGCGGCTGGGCCTCTTCAGTGAGGAAGAGTTCCTGGCGGACAAAGACTTCTACGAAAACATGGGGCTCTGGGGGGATCGGCTCCCGAAGACGCGCTCGAATGACGAAGGCGAAATGGACGTGCGGTGTGAAATCCGGAGTTGGTCCGACAATTTAAGGCGTAAAACACCGCCGGAAGACCGCATACTCGTTTCCGCCCATGCGACGCACGAAGGGGAAGACCTCGCCGGGACGACGCTTATCACACCCAAATCGCAAACCGTCTTCGTACCCATGAAGCCGGCGGCAACGCTCCTCGGGCGTCTGGTCGACGAGGAAGGGAAGCCGATTTCCGGAGCAACGGTCTACTGCACTTTCCGCCAGAGCCTGCCCATGAAAGACAAGTTCGTCGACGGCTGCGGCGGGATATTGGAGACCGGACCGGACGGGCGATTCGAGGCAACGCACCTTCCGGTGGGGTTATTGGTAAAGGTCCGGGCATCGCTGGGGAAAGGCGAGAAGTACACGTCGTGTACCCTCGTGCAAGATCGACCGGTTGAAGAGCCGGGCGTGATTGAGTTGGGGGATCTGACGTGGGAAAGACCCTGATAGGCAAGTGGCTGGTGTCTTCGCCGACGTGGAGTTGCCGCCGTCTGAAGGCAGTTCATGCTGATAGCAGCGAACGGTACCAACCCTGAACCTCACATCACCCTTCCCCCTGCTCGCGGCTCGGCTCGATGCTATTGCGTTGGATGCGGCGGCGCGATTGCCTTCCGGTGAAGTCCGCCGGGGGGAGGGCCCCGTGTCGGGGCGGGACCTCAGACATCGTCCCCGTGTCCCTGTCGGCAATGGAAGAAATCCGCGAGAGTTTGGTGGGCCCGGCACGAGTGGCCGCGGTCGGCCCGGATTGAGTGGGAGGTGGCGACGTTCATTCCGAGGCACTCTCGGTCGTCCGGCCTTCTCCTCCAAGAGAACGGGGTGAAACCCGAGGAATCCGCTCCTCGGAGGTCCAAAGCCCCGGTTTCCCTGGCGATTTCGGGGCCGGCGCGTCACGTCGTACGCTCCGACCCCGACACTTATCCAAATCCGCGAACCGCCGGCGGGATCACTTCGCCGCCAGCGCCGTCCGGTGCTCGTAGAGCTTCCGAATCGCCCGGGCGATATCGTCCATGTCGTCACGGGTGCCCAACAGCAATCGGTGCTCGAACCAGACGCCCTGCTCGAAGGAGATCGTCTCGCAGTTCGGGCAACAAACCTGGCGGTAATCGAGGTCGGGACGCATATCCTTCACGCCGGAATAAGGCCCGAATTCCATGTTCTCGAAGACCGGTTGCTTGTACAGAGGCACCGGGTACGCCGCGGCCACCGGGATGCCTTCGGCGACCATCGCCTCGATGAACCGCTCGCGCGAAAGACCGAATTCCGACTCGACGATCCGGAACGAGAAGAGGTGGTTGCCGTGCATCGTGCAGTCGGCCGTTCTCGATTGCGGGTACACGCCGGGAATCCGAAGCAACCGGTTCACCAGATACTTCGCGTTCTCCTCGCGGACCGCCATCTGTCCCCGGTACTTGTCCAGTTGGGTATTGAGAACGGCTCCTTGGAACTCCGGCAGACGGAAGTTTCCACCGAGGATGAAGTGCTCGTACCAGGCACGGCCGGGGCGTCGGCCGCAGTTGTGGATGGACCAGATCGTCGCGGCGAGTTCGTCGTCGTTGGTGACGATGATTCCTCCTTCGCCGGAGCAGATATTCTTCGACGACTGGAAGGAGAAAGTCCCCAAATGACCGATCGCGCCGACACGCCGGCCCTGGTATTCCGCCCCGTGGGCGTGGGCCGAATCCTCGATAACGACCAGGTTGTGCCGCTTGGCGATGTCCATGATGGCGTCCATGTTGCAGGGCAGGCCGCCCAGGTGGACGACGATGATCGCCGTGGTCCGCTCGCTGATGCACGCCTCGACCGACTTGGGGCAGATATTGAACGTGTTCAGTTCCAGATCGGCGAAGACCGGTACTGCTCCGCATTCGAGGACGCTCGACGCGGTAGCGATGAACGTAAACGGCGGCACGATCACCTCGTCCCCCGCCTTGACGCCGGCGGCCATCAGGCCGATCCGCAGGGCGACGGTTCCGTTGATGACGCCGATGGCGTGCTTCGCCTGTTGGAACTCGGCGAACCGCCGCTCGAATTCCGCGACCTCGGTCCCGGCGGTCTTTCCCCATTTGCCGCTACGGAGACTCCGGAGGAGGCGCTCTTCGTCCGAACGGTCGAAGACGGGCCAACCGGGAAACGGTGACGTCCGCACCGGTTCACCCCCCAATACGGCCGGCTTGGCATGAATGACGTCCGCTTCGGCGGCGCGGGGGCCGGCGGCGCGGGAAACCGTGTGAACCGCCGCGGCTCCGGGACACCCAGGGGCGGGCTCACGCGCGGCCGGCGAGACGTCGCGCGCGGCGGCCGATTCGGCCGGAAAGAGGTAGGTCCGAAAGGTCGTCAACAATCCGATCACGATCAGGCCGATTCCGAAGCCGGCGTCGAGCACCACCGAAAGGGTGTCGCCCACCCACGGGAGAACGCCGAGCATCATCAGACCGATGAAGATCATGGAGATGCCGACGATCACGAAGGGGGAGAATGCTTGTACCGTCGCCAGGTCTCCTTCCATCCGCCCGATGGGTAACTCCAGTCGCGAGAAGAACTCGTCGACTTCCTTCTCCTTCTTCTCGCTGGGGACTCCGAAAAGCCCGATCACGCGCTGTCGCATTTCGATCCGGCCGCTCTTCTCCTCCGCGATGGAAATGCGCATCCCCGTCAACAGGCTGACGATCCACATCGCCGCGACGGTCCAGACGGAAGCGATCGCGAAGACCGCCATTTCGTGATCCAAACGAAACGAAAAGGCGACGGGCCAAGAGTACTCGACCAACATGGAAGGCGGGCAACTATAGTAGGCCACCACGCCGGCGACCAGGCCGAAAAACCATCCGGCGAAGGCCCCCGGGGTGGTTATCCGTTTGGTCAGCAGGCCGAATACCATCGGAAATCCGATCGGCGCGGAAATGACGCCGAAGAGCGAAAGCATCTTTCGGAACAGCCCCTCGCCACCGGTGCCGGCCATGCTGTACGCGAACGCCAACGCAAACAAGCCGATGAACAGGGTCGCGAGCCTGCCGATGAAGACCAGTTCTCTCTGTGACGCGTTCGGGCGGAGTAATCGCTTGTACATGTCGTTCGTGATGACGCCCGCGCAGAAATTATAATCGCTGGAAAGCATCGACATCGTCGCCGCGAACATGGCGGCGACGACGAGCCCCAACATGCCGACGGGAAGCAGTTCCCGGCAAAGCAGAGGATAGATATTCAAGGCGCCCGGTGCATCGGGATTGTACGATTCCACGAGTCCCCCGGGGACTCCGATGAACTGGATCGCCATCATGGCGGGAAAGAACATCAAGGGCGGTCCGATCACGTTCAAGAACGTCACGAACCATCCCACCTTTACCGCTTCCTTTTCGTCCTTCACGCAGTAATATCGCTGGATGAGCGGCCAGTTGGCGCTGCTCCAGTAGACGGAATACATCACGACCGCGAGGGTAATGAAGACCCAATTGAAACTCTCCGTTGATAGCGAGAAGAACCCTTCCGGCCAAGCATCGCTCCCCGCGCGAAAGCTATTGAAGAAGTTCTCCGCTCCACCCATCTGATTCATCGCCGCCTTGATCGAAAGGGGGAGGAGTACCAATACGGCGACGGCCATGACGACGAACTGGATGAAGTCGGTTACCGCGACGGCCCAGAGTCCGCCCATGAACGTATATGCCAGGATGATGAATCCGGCCGCGACCATGCTGGTCCTGCTGTTTACTCCGAGGCTTCCGGCGAGAAAAAGGCCGGTCGCGATCAGTTTGAGCGCGTCGTCGATGACCTTGACCGGAATACCCTGCCACGCCAACAACTGACGAAACCCCGGGCTGTACCGCGTTTCGAGATATTCCACCGGGCTGTCAATTCTTGCCCTTCTCCACCGTTTCGCGAAGAACAGGGTGCTGAAAAGGGTTGCCGGCGCGGCGACCCACAACAGCGTGACGCCGACGAAACCGTACTTGAACGCCAGCGCGGAGTAGCCGACGAACGCGAACACGCTGAAACTACTCATGTAGAACGAGGCGCCGCTGAGCCACCAGGGGATGTTATTCCCGCCGCTGAAATAGTCCTTCACCGCCTTCATCTGGCGGTAGAAGAAAATGCCGATCACCATCATCAGCAGAAAGTACCCTATCAGGATACAGATGTCCGGACCGGTCAGCTTGGTCGTCGCGCCCTCCTCCAGGAAGAGCCCCATGAAACGGTCGACCAGCGACGGCGCGGCCGACTCGGTGCCGAAAAGAGTAGTCGTAAACGGTGTCATCGGTATGTCCCTTGGTGTTCGGTCAGTGTGGGTTCTCGACGGGAAAACTCGGGCCCGCGGCGGCCCCGCGCCGCGTCCCTACTTCAACTTGCGCAACAAGTCCCGGATGTACTCGGCCGAGACCTCGATGTCCTTCTTCACTTGTTCCTTCGTCCGGGAAACTCCCTTGATCCCTTCGATCTCCAGCGTGATCGGCCCGCGGTACCCGTGGTCCTTGAGCATCTTTAGCACGGCCGGAATATCGAGCGTTCCCTCGCCGAGGGCCGGGAAGTGCCAGCTCTCGAACTCTCCGTCGTGGTCCTTGATTTCAAACGTCCCGACGTAGTCGATGCACTTCTTCAATTCCGTCACCGCGTCGGTATCCTTGTTGTAGAACGTGATATTCGCGCAGTCGAAGTTCACGCGGATATTGGGGTGGTCGATCGCCTTCATCGTCCTGACGTGCTCGTCCCCGTTGGTTCCCAGGTCGGGATGCGTCTCCAGGCCGATGATCACGCCGTGTTTCTGCGCGATCGGCCCCACCTTCTTCAGTCGTTCGATGGCGACCTCCTTCGGGACGCCGGTGTGCTTCGGGGAGAGGAACATGTACTTCACCCCCATCTTCCGGCAGGTCGCGAGCTGTTGGGCCAGTTCGTCGACGCTCGACTCCCGCGCGAAGTCGGTATCGCCACGGAAGACGGCCACCTTCAGCCCGTGCCTGGCGAGCTTCTCCTTGGTGGCGTCGATCTTGTCCGGCGGAACGATATTCATGAAAACGTACTTGAAACCCGCCTCGGCCACGTGGGCGAAGGAGGATTCCGCGTCCTGGTCACCGCCGTAGTTCGCCATGCGACAGGCGACGATGCTCCCGAAGGCCGGTTTGACTTGGATCATTCCGTCCTGTTTCTGTGCGCATTGGGACGCGTAGGGGCAGGTCTTGCAGTTGCCGCAAGGGGCGGCGTCACAAAGGGCGGGAAGCAAGAGCGCGAAGGCGATCGCGATCAAGAGGCTAATACGGAGAAAGGTTTTCATCGTCGCGGTTCCTCGGTGGAGAAAGACTGTAGGCTAAAGGCTGAAGGATGAACTCGTAGGGTACGTGGTTTGTCGGCGAAGCCGAGGGTTCACCCACTCGGGATGGTGTGGGTATGTCGTTTGAGCGCCAAGGGGGCGCCAGAAAAACATCCTAGGGCGTGCGCCCTGGAATTAGCGTGATATGACGAGACACAAAACCCCAGCGGGGCGCCACATCGCGGCGGAATTCGTGTATCGCCCCGTTCGGGCTCGATGATCTTGCAGCGCCGGATCACTCGGGCGGCTAACGCTCCAGGCCACATCTTGTCGCCCCCGTCGGGGGCCATATCGTCGCCTATCGCTCCGCGAGAGGGGCGCCCGCCGTGCGGGAGCCCTAGGATCCAACGGGACGACCCCGACAGCCGCGCCGTCGGGGCCGCCGTGAAATTGCAGCGTTGGTCTACGCCAACTTATCTTTGTTGGCCCAAACCTTCTCGAAGGCCTTCGCATATTGGTCGACTACTTCCGGATCGTCTTTCCGGAAGAGCGGCATGCTGAAGCAGATCGCGTTCGCCTGGTCGCAACCCGGGGTCGCTTCCGGCGATTCGGGAGCGTGGTGCCACCAGTGTTCCTCCCGGAAATAGGGGTATTTGTGCAACAACGACCATCCGAAAGACGAGGCACTCACACCCTCGGCATTGAGGGCCTTGATCAGCTTGTCGCGCGAGAAACCGGCCTTTTGGGCGTCGAACATCATCATGTGCGTGCTGTAGTAGACCCGTTCGCATCCTTCCGGCTCTTTGGGCGCGGAGAGTCCGGGAAGCTGCGTGATCCGCTCCTCGAGCGTCTTGGCATTCTTGATCACAACGGCGTTTTGCGCCTCGAGCTGATTCAGCGAATCCTTCGCGAGAATCGCCGAGACGGGATGCATCCGTAGCTTGGAGCCGGCCGCCGTCGACGCGTATTTCTTGTAGGGGCTATCGTCGGGAAAACTCCCTGGCAGCCCATAGTGGCCGAAGAAGGTTGCGCGTTCCCAATCGCGCGGGGTCTTGAAGTTGGCGATGCCGCCTTCGATCGAGGGGCACGGCTTCGAACCCTGCAGGCTGAAGCAGCCGATACGCCCCAACTTGCCGATCCACTCTCCCTTGATCTTCGAACCGTGGGCGTGAGACGCATCCTCGACGACGTCCATCCCCTTCTCCTTGGCGAAATCGCAAATCGCTTCCATTTCGCAGGGAAGCCCCCACCAGTGTACCGGCATGATCGCCCGGCACTTCGAGGTGTACTTCTTCTTCATGTCTTCGACGCAAATGTTCAGCGAATGCGGGTCGACGTCCACGAACTTGGGAACCAATCCCAGCAAACGAGCCTGGGAAAGAGGGAACCACGTGCTGTAGGTAGTTACGAGCACTTCGCTGCCGGGCGGCAAGTCGAGGGCGAAGAACCCGGCCCCGAACGAGCTGGTGCCGTTGCAGTGGGCCTTGGCGAAGGGGACGTCGAAGTATTCCCTCCAGGCCGCCTCGAACTTGTCGATCGTGCCATAGTGAGGGCTGGCGGCCAGCTTGGCCGCGTCGTCGATGGCTTCCTTGCTGAACTGAGGCCACCGGGTATACGGACTCTTCGTGACGGTCTTGGGGCCACCGTCGAGGGCGAGCGTCTCGGACGCCTTGGATACGGCCGCGCCGGCGACGTACAATCCGGCCGCGGTGGCGCCGGTCGTTTTCAGGAAACCGCGTCGCGTGGCAACATGGGAAGTCATGCTTGATCTCCGTTTGGGTATGGTGAATTGAGGAGGAAATCGCGCGCTACCGCGCGAAGCCCGTTGGAATGGGTACGATACGAAACCGGCGCGCCGGCGGCTGACGGCCGGCGCGCGTTTGAAAGCGGCGATGGAGAGTCATCACGTCT
>CAZFQG010000024.1:0-44787 GCA_964520785.1 uncultured Planctomycetaceae bacterium
TCTTGCGGTACAACCGGGCCGCCTGATCGGCCGCGGCATCTTCCATCCCCTTTTCGACGGCCGGCCAGCCACTGTCCGTCTCGGCCAGTCCGGCACGGAGGATGAAGCTCAAGAAACTGGGCGACGCCTTGCACCGCTCATCCGCCTGCTTGAACTGTCCGGCGGCGAGAAGCTGCCCGACGTCGTCAGCTAGTCCCGGCGGAGAGAGGACCGCCGCGCGAATCGAGAGGAAATGCTCGATCACCAGCGCGGCCGCCGCGATCGACAGGAGGAGGATCAATAACCCGACCGGTCCGCCGGCCAGGAGGATGTCGAAAAACGTCCGCCCGGCGTCCACCGCGCCGGGCTCGGCCTGGGCGAGAAGGGGGGCAAGCGGCCTAATAAGCCAATCTGACATCGTGAACTACTCGGTTTAGCCGTACGATCGCGGCCCGGAGGCCTAGAACTCCGCGCTTCCCGGCGTCCGCGGAAAGGGGATGACGTCCCGGATATTTCCCATGCCGGTGATGAACTGGATGATCCGCTCCAGGCCCAATCCGAATCCGCTGTGGGGCACCGTGCCGTACCGACGGAGGTCCAAATACCACCAGTAATCCTCGGGGCTGAGTCCCTGCTCGTGCATCCGCGATTGGAGAACGTCCAGACGTTCCTCACGCTGGCTGCCTCCGATGATCTCGCCCACCTTGGGCACCAAGACGTCCATGGCGCGGACCGTCTTGCCGTCGTCGTTGCAGCGCATGTAGAACGGCTTGATCCCTCGGGGATAGTCGTGCAAGATCACGGGGCACTTGAATTGCTCCTCCGTGAGATAACGCTCGTGCTCCGCCTGCAGGTCGACCCCCCATTCGACGGGGAATTCGAACGTCCTTCCCGATTTCTTCAGCAGTTCGACCGCTTCCGTGTAGGAGAGGCGGATGAATTCGCTCCCGATGATATGGCCCAGCGTTTCCAGGGTCGTCTGATCGATCTGCCGATTGAAGAACTCCATGTCCTCGGGGCATCTCTCCATCACGTCGGTGAAAATCCGCTTGATGAAACGCTCCGCCAGATCCATGTCGTCGTTCAAGTCGTAGAACGCCATCTCCGGTTCGACCATCCAAAATTCCGCCAAATGGCGCGAAGTATTGGAGTTCTCGGCGCGGAACGTCGGCCCGAACGTATAGACCTTACCGAGCGAACAAGCGAAGGTTTCCGCCTCCAACTGGCCGCTGACGGTAAGGTAGGACGGCCGGTCGAAGAAATCGAGGGTGTAGTCGATCTCCTTGCCGTCCTTCCGCGGTGGATCGTCAAGCGAAAGGGTCGTCACCTGAAACATCTCGCCCGCCCCTTCGCAATCGCTCGCGGTGATAATGGGCGTATGGATGTAGAGGAAGCCGTCCTCCTGGAAGAAGTCGTGAATACTCTTGCAGACCCGGTTCCGCACCCGGGCGATCGCGCCGAAAGTGTTCGTCCTCGGCCGCAGATGGGCGATCGTGCGGAGGAACTCGAAGGAGTGGCGTTTTTTCTGAAGCGCGTAGGTTTCCGGCTCGGCCCAACCGTGAACGGTCACTTCCTTTGCCTGGACTTCGGTGGCCTGCCCCTGCCCCGGCGATTCTTTGATCGTGCCTACGACGCTGATGCTGCAACCGGCGGTGAGCTTCTTGATCTCGGATTCATAGTTCGGCAATTCGGTGTCGGCGATGACCTGAATGCCGCCGAACGACGAGCCGTCGTTGATCTCGACGAAACTGAAGCCCCCTTTCGAATCGCGCCGTGTCCGGACCCAGCCGTGCAGCAGGACCTCGCGGCCGACGGCGGATTCCTCTCGGGCCGCGGCGATGGAAAGACGTTCAACCATGGTTCGTTGTTCCGAGTGGTGGGTAGATCCCGTGGAATGGCGGTACAGGTTCAGAATCCCTTCGCGGCGAGCCAGCGTTCGGCGTCCAGGGCGGCCATGCAACCGGTTCCCGCGGCGGTAATGGCCTGGCGGTAGTAATCCTCCGCGACGTCTCCGGCCGCGAACACCCCGTCGACGCTGGTGTTCGTCCGGAATGGCTTTACCCACTTGATGTACTTCTTTTCCGTCAATTCGAGCGAGTCCTTCAAGAAAGACGCGTTCGGCGTGTGTCCGATCGCGAGAAAGACGCCGGTGCATTCCTTCTCGATCGGTTCCTCCCCTTTCGTGCTGGCAAGGCGCACTCCGGTGACGCCGTCTTTATCATTGCCGAGGACTTCTTCGAGCGTACGGCTCCAGAGTATCTCGATATTCGGGTTTTCCATGGCCCGCTTCGCCATGATCTGAGAGGCTCGCAACTCGTCGCGGCGGTGGACCATGTAGACCGGTCTGCCGAACTTGGAGAGGTAGTCGGCTTCTTCCACGGCCGAATCTCCCCCACCGATCACGACCAGCGGCTTTTTTCGAAAACGAGGAAGCGCCCCATCGCAGACCGCACAGGCACTGACCCCATTGTTCTTGTATTTCTCCTCCGAGGGCAATCCCAGGTAGTTCGCGCGGGCACCGGTTGCCACGATTACCGCAAACGCCTCATGCGTCTTGCCGTCACTGGTATTCATCTTGAAGGGATGAACGGAGAAATCGACGTCGGTCACGTCCTCGGTGACGATCCGCGTCCCGAAATTCTTCGCCTGCTGCCGCATCAACTCCATCAATTCGGGACCACTGACCCCCTCTTTCGCGTGGGGCGCCATGGTTATGCGGATACCTTTCTCGATAGCATCGTCCAGATAGGTTTCGAGATTACCTGATGGGAAACCGGGAAAATTCTCGACCTCTGTCGTTAAGGATAACTGCCCCAATGGAAGGGTTCCCGCGATCCGGTTCTCTTCCGTGATCGCTCCCTCGAAGACCAGAGGGTTGAGATCGGCTCTTGAGGCGTAGATCGCGGCTGTCCATGCAGCCGGGCCGCTTCCGATAATAATCAGTCTCTCGGTCATCCTAATGAATCCTCCAGAGGGATGTATCGTTCATATTCCTGGTATGCACAGGAAGATACCGCTTTTGGGAGAACGTGTCGAGGTGGTTTCGTCAGGCAAGCCGTCCAGAAGTACCTCTAATGGGGTATTTGAATGGTATGGCTTCGAACCGCGTCGTGCTCGAACCGGCTGGGCACGTCGTAGTGTTGGAGTCTCCCTTGAGCCACCCCCCGGTCCGGAGTAGAATAGAATGAGATTACTGATGTGGCGTCCAGAGTACCGAAAGGGGGCGACGTGGCCAGAAGGGATAGGGTATCCAAAGCGGATCAAGACGGAGCATACAAGCTGGTCTTTGAAGACCCGCGGGTGGTCCGGGGTTTGTTGGTTTCCCAGTTTAAGGAACAAGAGTGGCTGAAGCGAATCGACTGGAATACGTTGGAGCCGTTTCCGGGAGAACGGATTTCGGAACGGACCCTCCCCGAGATCGCGGCTTGTGATGAACAGCACCAAATCACCGAAGCTGTGAAAGCGGACTGCGAGTCATCCGCGAGAGAATGGACGATTGGCCGCCAAGAGCGGCGATATAACGACGCCGTGTGGCGTTTGAAGTACAAGGACAGCGATCAATGGTTGTATTTCTACTTGGCGTTTGAGTTTCAGTCGACGGTTGACCGCCGAATGCCCATCCGGACGCTCGTGTACCGTGCATTACTCCTACAGCGGATCGCAGATCTCCATCCGAAGGCGAAACGGTTACCGCAAACCTTCGTGATCGTCATCTACAACGGTGAAGAGCCATGGACCGCTCCGGAGTCGTTGGGAGTTATGTCCGAGCCGATGCCGCCGGATTTGCAGGAATACGCCGATCCAAGCGCATACCATCTGATTTCGATTACGGACATCCCGGAGGATGAACTGAATCCGGGCGAAAACGTATTTGATCTGTTGGCGGCGATGGAGCTTGCGAAGGGCAGTGAGGAAGCCTTCAAGTTGCTCCACGAGAGCTTCGAAGATTTGAGAGATACGGGCCTTTGGAGACGCGTTTTCGCTTGGGCAAGGCAAATCATATGGCCTGGAATGGACGAGCGTCAAACGCAGTTTTCGGAGGCAAAGCCCATGAATCCCGAGGAGGAGTTGAGCATGTTGACACAGACAATCAAGCGAGAATTAGCGGAAGGTGAAGCAAGGGGTGAAGCACGAGGCGAAGCACGAGGCGAAGCACGAGGTGAAGCCAGGGGCAAAGCGGAATCCATTGTCCGCTTCTTGTCAACTCGTTTTGGTCCGATCGGCGGATCGCTCGAGCGGTCGATTCGGAGAATTTCGGAATCGAGGCGATTGGATGACCTTGTCGTCCGAGCTGCCGAATGTGAGTCGCTGAAGGAGTTCATCGCTGCTTTGGAGAAGTAACTGCTCTCCGGGCCAGAGACTCGGAGAGAGAACGGGAGTTCCGGCTCGCGAGGTGCTGGTTTTTCACCTGCAAACCATGAACAGAGAATGACCGACAACGCCGCACTAATCGCCCTGGCGAGTTTCGCCGCTTTGCTTATTGCCTACCAGGTCTACGGCCGGTTCCTGGCCCGGCGGATATTCCGGCTGGATCCGACGGCCATTCCTCCGTCGAAGGAGCTGGAGGACGGCGTGGATTTCGTCCCGACGCGCGCCCCCGTTCTGTTTGGTCACCACTTCGCGTCGATCGCGGGGCTGGGTCCGATTCTTGGGCCCGCCATTGCCGTTTTCTGGGGGTGGATGCCGGCGATTCTGTGGATCGTGTGCGGGTCGATTTTCATCGGCGCGGTGCATGATCTAGGCTCGCTGGTCGTCAGCGCGCGGCATCAGGGACGGTCGATGGGCGACATCTGCAACGATTTGATGGGTCCCAGGGCGAGACTCTTGGCGCTGGTATTGATATTCTTCCTTCTTGCCCTGGCGATGGGAATCTTCGTCATCGTCATATCACGACTGTTCGTCTTCTTCACGCCGACCGCGGTGGTTCCGTCCTTGGGTTTGATGATCGTCGCCATGGGGATGGGAATCGCCGTCTACAAGCGCGGGGCGCCGCTCGGAGTTACGACGGTAATCGGTCTTTCGCTATTCGCCGGTCTAATCGCCTTAGGCGTCGAATGCCCAGTCGCTTCGTACCGGTTGTATTTGGACCAGGAGACGGACACCGCGTTGACTTCAGCCTGGAGCCCTCGCCCAGACGGCACAACGAAGCCGATCGAACCGGCCCTGGAAGGACCGTGTGGGACGGCGGCGGCCATCAAGTATTTCAAGGACCAGGGAAACGAGCGGGCCGCGGCGCAGGTGGAGGAGGCGGCGAAGTCGACCGTAAATCTGTGGGTCGGCGTCCTCCTCGCGTATGGGTTCGTCGCTTCGGTATTGCCGGTATGGCTCCTCCTGCAACCGCGGGACTACATCAACAGCTTTCAGCTCTATTTTGCGTTGGCGGCGATGCTTCTGGGCCTCCTGATCGCGGCGATATCCGGCTCGAGCGAAGGCCATGTCGACGCCGCCCCCTTCCGGCTAGACGTCCCCGACGCCGAGCCATGGATGCCCCTACTGTTTATCACGATCGCCTGCGGGGCTGTCAGCGGATTCCATTCCCTCGTTTCCAGCGGGACGACGGTTAAGCAACTCAAGAACGAAACGGACGCGCTTCCCATTGGTTATGGTGGCATGTTGACGGAGGCGGCCCTCGCCATTTTGGTTGTATTGGCCTGCTGCGCAGGCCTGGGAGCCAGCCATTGGAGTGAAGGGGGTACGTATGCGACCTGGGGGGGGATTCACGGCGCCGGGCTCGCGACACAACTCAATGCCGTCATCGCCGGCGGTGCCAATTTCCTTGCCCAATTAGGGATTCCCGCCGAGTACGGACAGGCGATTCTCGCGGTGACGGTCGTGGCCTTCGCGCTGACCACGCTCGACTCCGGCACGCGGCTGTTACGATTCAACGTGCAAGAGCTGTGCCGCAGCGTTCGTCTGGGCTTCCTGGCGAACCGTTATTTCGCATCCGCCGCCGCCGTCGGCGGAATCGCGTTTTTCGCGTTGAATCCAGCGGGGACGAGCCTCTGGACTCTGTTCGGCTCGTCAAATCAGCTTCTCGCCGGCTTGACACTGCTGAGCATCAGCGTCTTCCTGTTCCAGCGCCGGCGCCCCGTGTGGTACACGCTCTTTCCGATGGTCTTCATGACGGTTGTCGCCACCTGGGCCATTTGTCTCAATATGGGCGGTTTCCACAGGGAAGGGAAGTGGCCACTGTTCGTAGTCTCGGCCGTTATTCTCTTGATCGCCTTTTGGTTAGTCGTGGAAGCGATCATTACGTTCTTCACCCGGAAACCCGATTCGGCAAAAACAGGCAACGCCGACTAACATCGCCTTATCACGATACCAGATTCGCGGAACTGAAGCCCCATGCCTCGACGCAATGTCGCTATTCTGATCTTCGCCGCCGTCTTCGCCATGCTCTGCCATTCGCGCGTGGACCGTGCTTCGCGCGTGCTGGCCTATGCCATGCGGCAGATTCGGGACCGGGCACTCGTGCCGGTCGATCAGACGGACCTTCTGGAAGGCGCGCTCGAGGGAATGACGAGCCGGCTCGATCCCTACTCGGAGTACATTTCCCAGGCCGATCTGATGGCATTCAACGAAGAGGTAGATCAGAAGTTCGGCGGCGTGGGGATGGAGGTGAACGTCGATCCCAAGACGAAACAACTCACCGTGATCAGCCCCCTCGTTGGTTCCCCGGCCTACGAGGGAGGAATTCACGCCGGAGATCGGATTCTTCGGATTGACGAACGGAGCACGCAGGGGCTTTCGCTGGCGGATTGCATCGAACTCCTCCAAGGAGAGCCGGGACAGCCGGTGGTGCTTGAAGTGCTACACCCCGGTGATACGGAGCCGACCACCGTCAAACTCATTCGCGGAATCATTCACGTGAACAATGTCCTGGGCGATACCCGGAACGCGGACGGTTCGTGGAACTACCTCATCGAGGGCGAAGAGCGGATCGGATACATTCGGATCACCACGTTCGGAGAGCGCGCGGGCGAGCAAACGAAGGAGGCGATCCGAGAAGCGGTCGCCGCTGGAGTCCAGGGCCTGATTCTGGATTTGCGGAACAACCCGGGCGGCCTTTTGGGGGCGGCGGTCGAAGTATGCGACCTATTCATCGACGACGGCGTGATCGTCACGACGCGAGACCGGCGCGGCCGGGTGATCCGAGCACTGAAAGCATCCGAAGAGACCATCCGTCCCGATATTCCTATCGTCGTTCTGGTAAACCGGTTCACCGCCAGCGCGGCGGAGATCGTCGCGGCATGCCTCCAGGACCACGACCGCGCGATTGTCGTCGGCGAAAAGACCTTCGGGAAGGGAACGGTGCAGGAATTGATCGATTTGGACGCCGGTTTCGGGCTTCTCAAGTTGACGACCGCCGGTTACTATCGGCCCAACAACCGCAATATTCAACGGCCCGAAGACGCTGACGAAGACGAGGAATGGGGAGTTTCCCCTGATCCCGATTTCGAGGTACCGGTCGATCACGGTCAGTGGGGGGAAATCCGCCGCCTTCGCGGCGAGCGGGACGTATACCATCCTAAGACGGGACGCGTCCGCGACGCGGACCGCCTGCCGGAGTTTGATCCTCAGTGGAAGAAAGGGATTGAGGTTCTAAAGAAACGAATCCAATAAGGATTTCCGGATGGATAGCCGGCGAATTCGCCGGGGGGGAACTTCACGACGTCGCCGGGCACCGATGTGTGCGGTCGCCGGTTTTTACGATCCCGATTTGCCTCCGTCGGTCGAAGGTGCCGGTCGGAAGATCGGCCATCCCGAATTGCGAGTCTTCCGATTCGTCTCAGGATTGAAAACGGGGACGTCGAACACGCGCTCACGGACACTCCGAGACGCGGGGAAACGTACCGGGGAGGGGGCGTTGGGGGTGGTCAGATCATCGCGTCGGCGAAGGCTTCTTTGAGGACGGCCAGGGCTTTTTCTCCCTGGGATCTGTCCACGACGACGTTGATGCGAACCTCGCTCGTGTTGATCATCTCGACATTGATACCCGCGTCGGATAACGAATGGAACATCCGCCGGGCGACGCCGGTATGGCTGCGCATTCCGATGCCACACACCGACAACTTCGCGACGTGGGGGCAGTAGGCCGGCTCGGCGTAACCGAATTCCTCGGCCATCCGCCTGGTCAGCATCACGCTCTGTTCCAGATCGTGGTGTGGGACGGTGAAGCTGATACATGCCCTTCCCTGGTGGCCGATGCTCTGGACGATCATGTCGACTACGATTCCGGCCGCGCCGATCCGTTCGAAAAGCCGCGCGGCCAGGCCCGGTTCGTCGGGAACGTCGAAAAGAGATATTCTTGCCTCGGTATCGTCGAGGGAAATCTCATGGATGATCAAGCTTTCCATGGATTGGAATTTCCGCAGAGTCGCGACGGTGTCCGCCGCTTTGGCTTCGTGGGGTGCCGGCGCCTCCGCCGGAACGATGAATTCCGGTTCCTGTTCCAGTCGAAACGCGTTGTGTACCACCTTGAGGGCTTTGGGGCCGTCGTCCCTGTTGACAAGGATCGATATCTTTATTTCACTCGTCGTGATCATGAGGATGTTTATTCCCTCGTCCGCGATGGCCCGGAACATCCGCTCGGCGACGCCGGGTTGGGTGGCCATTCCAAGTCCGACCACGGAAACGACCGAAACATCGTCGTCATAGCTGAACGAATCGGCGCCGGTTTCCTTTACCATCCGTTCCACGGCGCCCAGGGCCGCCGGCAGGTCCTCGCGAAGGATCGTAAAGGACATATTCGTCAAGCCTTCTTCGCTGACGTTCTGGACGATCATGTCCAGCGCGACATTCTTCGCCGCGATCCGAGAGAATAGCGAGAGCGCCGCGCCCGGCCGGTCTGGAACGCCGTTGATCGTCACTCGCGCCTCGTTCTTCGCGATCGCCGCCCCGCAAACGGGTTGATCGGGAGATTCCGGCTCGGCGCCGATCATCGTTCCGGGACTGTCGCTGAAACTGCTTCGCACGTGGACCGGCACGCCGTACTTATGGGCGAATTCGATGGACCGGTTGTGCATCACGCCGGCGCCGGCACTGGCCAGTTCGAGCATCTCTTCGTAGCTGATACGAGCCAACCGCCGCGCCTCGGGAAGAACCCGCGGGTCGGTCGTGTAGATGCCGTCGACGTCGGTGTAGATTTCGCAGGTGCTCGCGCCGACGGCAGCGGCCAGCGCCACGGCCGTCGTATCGCTTCCTCCGCGGCCCAGCGTGGTGATATTGAATTCCTCGTCAACCCCCTGGAAACCGGCGGCGATGACGATCTTCCCCTGGTCGAGCGCCTTGTGGATGCGTTCCGCCGAAATCGACTGAATTCGAGCCTTCGTGTGCGAGCTGTCGGTGCGGATCCCCAGTTGGGCGCCGGTCATGCTTTCGGCCTCGTGCCCCAGAGAATGGATGGCCATCGCCATCAGGGCGACGCTGACCTGTTCTCCGGTCGCAAGGAGCATGTCCATCTCGCGCGGCGAGGGAGACTCCGAAATCTCTTGTGCCAGATTGACCAGCATGTCGGTATTCTTTCCCATTGCGCTGACAACCATGATCACTTGGTGCCCCTCGCGCTGGGCCCGAATCGCCTTTCGCGCCGCCGACAGTATCTTCTGGCTGTCCGCCACACTGGTACCGCCGAATTTCTGAACGATAATCGCCATGATTCTCTTCTCTCGTAGTCCGGGTTGGGGGCGCGGCCCGGGGGCGGGACACCGCCCCGCCCCCCCACATTTTTTAAATGTTAGGGCCCCCCCCCGGGCGGGGGGGGGGGGGGGGCGCCGCGCGGCCCCGCCCCCCCCCCCCCGCCCCCCTTCTTTTCTAATCTGTTCCGGCCCGCGCAGGGCCGCCGTTTGGTTCCCTTATCGGATCCCCTCCTCAATTCCGAGGAAGTACGGCATCACCAACGAACCGTTCTCGAATATCCAATCAGACTCGCCGGCGGTCGCCTCATCGTACCGCGCGGCCGCATCCCGGTCGATTCCCTTTCCCGCCATCGCCAGCGGCACCGGATCGCGGGTGTGGGTCCTGGTGCGAATCGGCGTCGGGTGATCGGGAGTGACCATGATGCGGTAGTCGCCCCGGTGGCGGAGCGCCGCGTACAGGGGGCCGACGATATGCCGGTCAATATTTTCGAGTGCTTTGATCTTCGCTTCGACGTCCCCTTCATGGGCCGCTTCGTCGGTGGCCTCGACGTGAACGAATATGAGGTCCGTCTCCTCGATTGCCGCTACCGCGTACTCCCCTTTCCCGGCGTAATTCGTGTCCGTGTAGCCGGTCGCGCCGGGGACGTCGATCCGGCGCCACCCCACCAGGGCCGCCAAGCCGCGAAGGAGGTCCACCCCGGTGATGATCGCGCCGCGCTTAGTAAAACGCTTTTCGAACGAATCGAGCCGCGGCGTGCTTCCCGCCCCCCAAAGCCATGCACTGGTCGCGGGAGGCTTTCCCTTCGCCTCACGGGCCCGGTTGATCGGGTGGTCGGCGAAAACGAATACGCTTTGAGCCATCAGGCGGTGAAGAATATCGCTCCCGGGACCTCGCGGGTAATCGTCCATGACCGGTGAATTGGTCAAGTCGTGCGGAGGGGTCCCGCGTGTCTCCAGTGAAAAAGGCGGCGCCTCCCCCATGGAGCGGTAGACGAGGATGTTGCGGTAACTGGTTCCCGGTACGAACTCGATGTGCTCGGAACCTATCTCGGACTGCAAGTCGCTCAGTAATACCGCGGACTCCTCCGTCGAGATATGACCGGCGGTGAAGTCGATCATCCGGCCGTCTCGGATCGTAACCATATTGCAGCGGAATGCCCAATCCCCCGGGGCCAAGTCGATTCCCAGCGAGGCGGCCTCCAGCGGAGCGCGACCGGTGAAGTAGCGTCTCGGGTCGTATCCGAACAGGCTCAAATTCGCGACGTCGGAACCGGGACTGAAGCCTTCCGGTACGTGCCGCGCGCGGCCGACTCGGCCGTCCCTCGCGATCTCATCCATGGCCGGGGTCTCGGCGACGGCCAGCGGCGTCTTCCCGCCGAGCGATTCGAGCGGCTCGTCGGCACATCCGTCCGGAACGACCATTGCGTATTTCGTATTGGCCAAGGAAAACCCTTTCGTCTTTTCGTGCTTATTTCAACCGCGAACTCGCAAGCGGACGATCCCCGCCTGGACGAAATCCAGTCTCGAGATGGCGTCGACCGCGCGGCGGACGGCCCCTTCGGTCGTTTCGTGCGTCATGATCACCAATGGAACGACCGTGTGCAATTCCTCCCGCGCACCTTCATCTTCGTCCATCGCATGCTGGATAAGCGATGCGATCGAAATGCCACAGTCGCCCAGAACACCGGCCATCTTGGCTATCACCCCGGGTTGATCAAGGACGTTGAATCTCAGATAGAAACGTCCCCTTACATCCTCCGCCCCCCGCACGACTACCGACGACTCCGGGTTTTCCGGCCAGAGGTTCAACCGCTCGAACGTGATCGCCGCCCGACCCACGAGCGTGTCGATCACGTCGGCCACAACAGCGGAGGCGGTCGGATCTTGCCCGGCTCCGAGACCGTGAAAAAAAACCCTGCCGACGGTATCCCCGATGACGCGGACGGCATTGTACGCCTCGTTGACATCGGCCAGCGGCGTCCCCAGCTTGACAAGTGTCGGCGAGACGTGTAGAGCCACCGCCCCATCGGTCAATTCCGCCACGGCGACGAGCTTGATCCGGTATCCAAGCTCCTTCGCGAACGACAAATCCAAAGGAGCGATTCTATCGACGCCAACACGCGGGATGCCCTTCCAATCCACGTCGCAGCCGAACGCCAGATGAGCAAGAATCGCCAGCTTCTGCGCCGCGTCGGTACCGTCGACGTCCATCGTCGGGTCGGCCTCCGCGAACCCCAGCCGCTGCGCCTCCGCTACGGCTGAAGCGTAATCCGCGCCGTGCTCTTCCATTTGGCTGAGAATGAAATTGCTCGTTCCGTTGAGAATTCCGTGAATCCCGGTGATCTGGTTCGCCGCCAAAGACTGACCGATCCCCGCGATGACCGGAATACCGCCTCCGACGGCCGCCTCGAACGCAATCGACACGCCGTTCTGTCGGGCCTTGGCGAAAAGCTCCTTCCCATGCGTCGCCAAAAGGGCTTTGTTCGCCGTGACGACGCTCTTCTTCGCCTCCAGGAACCGCGACGTGAACGTCCGGGCCGGTTCCAACCCGCCCATCAACTCGATCACGCAGGCAATCTCCGGATCGGCCATGACAGCCTCGATGTCATCCGTGAGCAGACCCTCCGGAAGGCTTACCGCCCGAGGTCTCGTCAAGTCCTTGTCGACGATCCGGACCAATTCCACCGGCCGGCCGACGCGCCGCTCGATCCGCGACCGATGCTCCAAGAGGAGCCGGGCGACCCCCGTTCCAATCGTTCCACATCCGACAAGTGCGACCTTGGCTACATTCATGATGATCCGCGTGACATCTATTCGTGGTTGAAGATAGAACCCGATATGGTAGGATACCTCATGTCGTTCCGTCAAGGACGTCCTCGGGGAGGATATATACTGAAACGGCCGACCCGACCTTGAAACCAAAGCCCTGAGAAGGTACACGCAAAGAAATCATTTTTTTGGGAGAGAATATGGATACGGCTTCACTCGATTTCTTCAAGAACATCCTTGCCACGCCGAGTCCCTCGGGCTACGAGGAACAGGTTCAACAATTGGTCCGGGACTATATCGGTCCGCACGCCGACCAGGTCACGACCGATTTCCACGGCAATGTCATCGCCGTAAAAAACCCTGATGCCCCCTTCCGGGTGATGCTCGCGGGCCATTGCGACCAAATCGGCCTGATCGTTCAGCATATTGACAAGGAGGGGTTCCTCTACGTTCAGCCGATTGGCGGATGGGATCCGATTGTTCTGGTGGGCCAGCGGATGCGGGTATGGACGAAATCGGGCCCCCTTTTCGGTGTGATCGCTCGCAAGCCGATCCACCTGCTGACGGACGAAGAAAGGAAGCAAGTTCCAAAAATGCAAGATTTGTGGCTTGATATTGGTGCCAAGGACCAGGAACAGGCTGAATCGCTTGTCCGAATCGGGGACGCCGTGACCGTGGAACTGGGGATCGGGGAGATGCAAAACGGGCTGATCTCGTCGCCCGGCATGGACGACAAGGTGGGCGTTTACGTGGTGATCGAGGCCCTCCGCCGCGTGGACGCTTCCAAACTCAACTGCGCGCTTTACGCCGTTTCGACGGTTCAGGAGGAATTGGGGCTTCGCGGCGCGAGGACGAGTTGCTACGGAGTCGACCCGCAGGTCGGCATCGCGGTCGACGTCACCTTTGCAACCGACTGCCCGACGATCGAGAAGAAGCAAGAGGGAAACATCGCGATGAACAAGGGTCCCGTCATCACGCGGGGGCCGAACATGAACCGCCACGTCGTGGACCGCTTGATCGCCGCGGCCGATGGGAACGAGATTCCCTATCAACTGGCTGCCGCCGGCCGCGCCACCGGAACGGACGCCAACGCCATGCAAATCAGCCGCGCCGGCGTCGCGACCGGCTTGGTAAGCGTCCCGAACCGGTATATGCACAGCCCGGTGGAGGTGATCGCGCTGGACGACGCCGACCGGGCAGCCACCTTGCTGGCCAAATTCGCCGAAGGAATCGAACCCGGCGCGAACTTCATCCCGTAGAATCCCGGTCGCGGCTCAGCGCGAAGCCCCCCTTCGATTTGCCTCATGGACCGATCCGATTATACCGCGGCCGATTTCGGCCGGTATCCGTTGATGTTCTACTACGAGACGACGCTGGCGTGCGATCTCGTCTGCAAGCATTGCCGCGCTTCGGCCCAAGAGGACCCGGACCCGGAGGAGCTATCGACCGACCAGGCGAAGGCTTTGCTCAACCAGATTGCCACGTTTCCCAAGGCGCCGATGGTGGTCTTCACCGGGGGAGACCCGCTGAAGCGGGCCGACCTCTTCGAGTTGATCCCGCACGCGATGGACCGCGGTCTTCAAGTGGCGGTTACCCCCTCGGCGACTCCGCTTGCCACGCGAGAGGCGTTTGAACAACTTCGCGCGGTCGGCGTGCGGCGGCTGGGCATCAGCCTCGACGGCGCGGACGCCGCGACGCACGACGCCTTCCGCGGTTTCGAGGGGAGCTACGCGAAAACGATGGAAATGCTCGGCGCGGCGAGGGAACTCGGGTTCGCGGTTCAGGTGAATACCACCATCACCCGGCGGAACGTGGATCAGATCGACCAAATCGCCGAAAACCTCGCCGGGCATGGTATCATGATGTGGGCCGCGTTTTTCCTGATTCCGGTCGGCCGCGGATTGGAGGAAGAGCGAATCTCTCCACAAGAGTACGAAACGGTCTTTGCCAGGCTATACGAGCACTCGAAGACCAAGCCCTATGCCGTCAAGACGACCGAGGCGCCCCACTATCGGCGGTTCGTCATGCAGCAGGGGGGCGACCCGCTGGCCGGTCCCGGTGGCGAAACCGGCTCGGCCCACCGCGGCCACCGGGCCCCCTTGGGCGTCGGCGACGGTAAGGGCATCATGTTCGTCAATCACAAGGGGGAAATCTTCCCCGCCGGATTCCTTCCCCTATGCTGCGGCCGCTTCCCGGAGGATTCCGTCGTCGAGGTCTACCAGAACCATCCGACGTTTCTCGCCCTCCGCGACCCCGACCGCCTCAAGGGGAACTGCGGCCGCTGCGAATACCGCCGCGTCTGCGGCGGCAGCCGCTCCCGCGCCTACGCCGTCACCGGCGACCCCTTGGAGACGGAGCCCGATTGCGCGTACGTCCCGGGGACGGGAGACAGGCAAGGGCGCGCGATTTGAAGGCCGAACGCGCCGTGACCCGCCTATCGCCGGGATTTCGTCACGCCCGCGTGGACGACGCCCGACCTCCGCCCCCCTTCGCCAAAAAGACCCACCCCATCGGACTCCACAAAAGGGCGGGTAGGATGACCAGATCTCCCAGAAGGGCCGCCAGAAGGAGTACTACCATGAGCCATGAAAACGTGGAAATCGGCACGAAGGGGCTCAGCGCAAACACGGCGAGACCCAATCCGCAAATGAGGGACGTTTGCACCATCGCGCGGCCGCATCGCGCATAGGAGAAACAAACGGCGCGGAACCGGCCGTTCCCCTGCCGTAAGCCTCTTCGAAACCACGTGATGAAGTGGAGGGTGTCGTCCACGGCGATTCCCAGCGCAACGCTCGCCGTCATCATCGAACCCATCTCCACGCGGTGGCCAATCCACGCCATGAAGCCGAAGACAAACAGGCTCGGGATGATATTCGGCACCATGACCAGTAGACCCGACGGAAAGCTCCGGAGAAGGATCACCATCGTCACGCCGACGAGGGCGAACGCCAGCATAAAGCTTTCGATGAGATCGCGCAACAGTTGCTCCCGGGCCAAGTGGACGAGCGGCACTCCGCCGCAAAACACGGCTTCGGCCTTCGGGAATCCTTCCGCCGCGGAAGAGGCGAGGACTTTGTCTCCCGCCGCCTTCAACTCCTCCATGAACTGCCCGTAATCGACATTCCTCCCGGAAGGGACCCGCAGGCTGATTCGCCAAAGATTCCGGTCCTCCTCGGCGCGGAAATAATTCGAACGGAGAAGATCGTCCCGGTAGCGTTCCATCCTCCGTCGCATGACGGTTTGCCGCGTGACGGCTCGGAACCCCACTGCCCGGGGGACCGGTGGGGCGAATATCGAGGCGGAGAGGGTCGCCCCGACGCCGTCGACTTCTTCCAACGCGGTGCGGACCGCCTCCGAAAGGATCATCTGCTCCAGAAGTGGTAGCTCCCTTCCCTTGTCCTTCGGCATCACGATCACGACCTCGACCGGAACGAGCGGACCGAGATGTTCTTCGATCCAGGCATAATCCCTTAGGATTTTGGCCTCTGGAAAGAACAGGTCATGCAAACGCACGGTCGTTTCCAGCCGGGACAAGCCGGCCGCGGCCAGCCCGATCAGTAGGAACGTCGTCGCGACGACCGGAACGCGGAAGCGAAAAACCAGGCGGATGAGCGTCTTCCACCCGTGAAGCTTCGCGATTCTCTTTCGTTGAGCGCGGGGAAAATGGTCATTGCGTATGGGCCATTGCAACAGGGCGGACGGAAGGATCAAGAAGATGACGGCGAATGCCTGGAGCACGGCCGCGGCGGAATAGACCCCGAATTTCGAAATCGGTACGATCTGGCTGATTCCGAGCGAACCCAGCCCGATCGCCGTCGTCAACGCGGCCAGGAAGCACGGCAGAAACGCGTCGCGGACCGCCTTCTCGACCGCGCCCGATTCGCCGACGGCGGCGACGGCCTCGCGGTAGTAGTTTACCACGTGGACCGACGCGGAGATGCTCAAGACGAAGACGACGGATGCCATCAATAGCGAGACGCTGTCCATGTGCGTGCCCGTGTAATAGAGATTCGCCAGGCTCAACAACTCGCAGAACAACGCCAGCGATACGATTACCAAGGCGATGCGCAGGCTGCGAAAGCACATGTAGGTCAGAACGACGCAGATACCGTACGCCAGCACGTTCAGGGGAACGAGATAGGCTTGGCTCGCCTCGTCGATCGAAACCGCGTCCACGGTCGACCCTCCCACGCGCAGGGCGCCGGGCGCGATTCCTCCGGCGTCTTCGGCCGAGCGGTAAACGGCGCGAACCGCCTCGTGGCGGTCACTGGAACCCTCTTCGGAAACCAACGCCAGAATACAAGCGGTCATCCCGTCCCTTCCCAGAAGCCACCCTCGTAGCCGCGCCTTCGCCGCCGCGGGGGTCAGTTCCAGAGGCGGTTGCGTCAACTGGTCCAGTATCTCTTTCGGCGTCCAGACCGTACGGAACAGGCGCCGTCCGGTCCGAGGGGATTCGGTTCGGCGGACCGCTTCGGCGACTCGCTCGATCCGGGGGTCGTCCAGCGTTCCCCCCTCCCAGCAAAGCACGAGGATTTCGCCGCTGCCGAAACGCTCCGCGAACCAGCGTAGCTGCCGGGTTTCCTCGAAATCGTCCGGCAGCCAATCTTGCACGCGGTTGGAATTGCTTTCGATCGCCCGGTGGGCACCGTAAAGGACCAGCGGCAACGACGCCAGGAAGAAAGTGAAAAAAAACAGCCGCCGCGACCGGGTGTACAACGGACGACGATAACTCATGGCGACTTTCGTTTACGTGGTTTCGACGGCCGCGGTTTCTTCCGGAGAGATTAGCATAAACGGAGCCGCCGTCAAGGGCTGAGGCGGGCGCAGGTGCTTGTCGAAGAACGCGAGGGCGCGGAACGAATACGGCTTCGGAAAGAGGTGGATCGCGCCGTTGTGCTTCGCCTTCGGAACCACCCATAATTCCGCGTCACTCTTGACTTTGCGGCACAATGACTCGACCGTCGCTACCGGCACGTAGGAGTCTGCCATTCCATGAATGAATAAGACCGGCACACGCAGCCGCGCGGCCGTTTGTTGAACATTGACGAACCGGCACTTCCGCCGAAAGCCCAGTATGAATTTCGCCCATGTTCCGAGCATACCCAGCGAACAGTCGGGAAGTCTTCGCAAAAGGTCGCTGTACTTGACGTAGATCGGCATGAAACGCCGCGTAAAGTGAACCTGCATCTGTTCCGTGGGAATTACCCCGTCCAAAATAAGGGCGCGGATCCGCCCGTCCTCCGTGGCCGCCGCCAACGCCGCGGTTCCCCCTTTACTGACCCCAAGTACGCCGACGCGGTCAATGCCTTCGCGGGCGCAGACGTAGGCCACGGCCGCCAAGACGTCGTCTACCTCGTGACGCGTCACCCAAGGTAGTGGTTCATAGGCGGCAATGCAGTCACTCCCACCGTGATTTCGAAAATCAAAAGTGAAAACGTCGTAGCCATTCTTCCGCAAATCACCGATATAGGGGGACGCGTTCCACCGATCCCCGTTCAACTCATGGCAGTACACGAGCACCCCATGCCGATATCCCGTCTCGCGACGGAGATAGGTGCCTTCCAGACGCGAGCCGTCGCGGCCGAAAAACACGGCCTCCTCGCCGTCCCCCATCGGCCCATGCCACAACGCCGGCAGCCAGGGAGTTTCCGCGAATATCCGGATCGTAATCGGCACGAATATGATCCAGAGGATGACTGAGGGGATGAGGAAGAATAGCAAGATAACCAGGATTATTGGTAACATAATTGGACGGCAGTATCCCGAACCGACGGATCGAACCGGCGAAAAAAAGCAAATACCCACCCCTCCGTAGCGACGGATGCAAGCGGAATGGGCGATGAGTCGTGACAAGCGACCTTAGTGGGAGGCGGATGGGACCCAGTGGGAAGGAAAGGACACCAAACTCGCCCCCAGTGGGGAGCGGTTGTCGGCGAGGCTCACCTCCGAGAAAACTCGGGCCACAAAATCCATTTAATCGGATTATTTTAACGCCCGGGGCCTAGAGAACTAGGGGGGGGCCGCCTTCATCCGCCTCCTTCTCCACGCAAACGCATTGCGTCAACGTCAATCTGGTCATTTATCGAAAAACGCACTCAAAGGCGGAGCGCGACGGCAACTCGGGGGGCCGGACCGCGCAGTCCACTGTCCACCGCGGCTCGGTATCAGCTTCCATCATCGAAGTCAAACAGACCACCTTCCGTTGTTTTTCGCAAGCGAAAGCGCTACAATACCGCCTGAAATCGGTAGTATCCGCCTGAAACCTGATCCGGCAAGGATCGGGTATGGGAGAACCCGGCGAGAGGCCGCCGAAGAAAGTCGGGCGGACACCGCCCGAAGACCCCGGAAAGTCCCGAGACGGAGTAAGGAGTACCATGGAAATCGCACGGCGTCCCATCTCGTTCGTCATCATCGGTGCGTCGGGAGACTTGGCGCGAAAGAAGATTTATCCGGCCCTTTTCTCGCTGTATTCGCTGGGGTATCTGCCGGAGGACTTCCTCGTTTTCGGATTTGCCCGAACTCGGATGGACCGTTCGACTTTTCTGGAGCGGATCGGAGCGCATTTGACCTGCCGCTATGCACCGGCGGAGCACTGCCCGCTTCACGTTCGCGCGTTCCTGGACCGCTGCCACTACGTCGACGGCGAATACGATTCGGTCGATTCGTTCCTGGAACTCGAGAAAGCGATGCGTTCTTGCGAAAAGGACCGCTCGGATCGTCTCTTCTATCTGGCGATTCCGCCGTCGGTATTCCTGCCGACGGTTCAAACGATCGGAAACGCCGGCATGGTCAACTGCTGCACGGACGCCCCGCGGACGCACGTGATACTGGAAAAACCGTTCGGGCGGGACCGCCGCACGTCGGACGAGTTGGTCGGCGCCGTTTCGGAGGTATTCCGCGAGGAACAGGTTTTCCGGATCGACCACTACCTGGGGAAGGAAGTTATCCAAAACCTGCTGGTGTTGCGGTTCGCGAATCTGATCTTTGAACCGATCTGGAACCGCACCTACGTCAAAAACGTGGAAATCGTTTGGAAAGAGGATATCGGCGTCGAGGGACGCGGCGGGTACTTCGACGATTTCGGGATTATCCGCGACGTCCTCCAGAACCACCTCTTGCAGATTCTCGCTCTTCTGGCGATGGAGCCGCCGTCGAGATTCCAACCGAGGAATCTGGCCGCCGAGAAACTCCGCGTCCTCGAGGCGATTCCGCCGGTCCGCGCCGAAGACATCGTCATCGGGCAATATGGCCCGGCGACCGTCGAGGGGACTCGGATGTCGGGCTACCGGGAAGACGCGAGCGTCGGCGACGATTCGCGCACGCCGACGTTCGCCGCGGTCCGTCTCGCGGTCGAGAACCACCGTTGGAAGGGGGTGCCGTTCTATGTGACGGCCGGCAAGGCGCTTGACGACAAAATGACCGAGATCCGCATCCAGTTCTACGAATTGGCTCACAATATCTTCTGCGAGCCGACCACCTGCCCTCGACCCAACCGCCTCGTCATTCGCGTGCAGCCGGATGAGTCGATTTCGCTCCACATCACGAATAAGGTGCCGGGAATGGCGATGGAGATCGCCCAGCATCGGCTCAATCTGCAATACAAGACGACATTCGACAAGACGATTCCGGAGGCGTATGAGCGGCTCCTCTTGGACGTGATCCAGGGAGATCGGGGACAATTCATCGGAGCGGAGGAGTTGGCCGCGGCCTGGGACGTCTTCACCCCGATCCTCGACCGGATCGACCGCGAGGCATGGATGCCCCAGCCGTACGAATTCGGTGGCAAGGGCCCCGATCTGACCCCCCTTCACCGCTCGGGAGATTCGGAGCGGGCTTGGTAATGCGAGTGGTCCGACAACTCGCCCGAGGCCGTCGCCCCTTTGACAAATCGCGACTGAACCGGTATAAACGGCGAAATTCCAGGTCCCATCCGGTTATCCTCCTTCTCAAGCAGGCGAAACCATGACGAACGTCCTCGATTTGTTCAAACTGAGCGGAAGAACGGCCCTCGTTACCGGTGGCGCGGGGCTGTACGGCCGTCAGATCGTCGAAGCCCTGGCCGAAGCCGGAGCGAAGACCTTCATGGCCAGCCGTAATCTCAAGGCCCAGGAAGAGCAGGCCTCGCGATTTCGCGATGCCGGGCTCGACGTCACCGCGCTGAGGCTCGACCAGAGCGACGAGGCGTCGATCCGCGAGGTCATCGCGCAGATCGCCGAGGCCGCCGGGAAGTGCGATATCCTCGTGAACAACGCCGTCTCGCGGCCCATGCAGCCAGACACGCCACCTTTCGAGATGTTCGCCAAGAGCATGGAGGTGAACGCCACCGGAATCTACATGATGAGCGAAATCTTCGCCCAGCACATGGCCCAGCACGGGGGAGGAAGCATTATCAACGTCGGCTCCATCTACGGCCTCGTCGGTCCCGACTACACCTTGTACGATTTCCAGGCCGAGCCCAGCCCCCTGGGCGCTCCGGCCGATTACTGGTTTCACAAGGGAGGAATGGTCCAGCTCACGCGGCATACGGCGGCCACCTACGGAAACAAGGACGTCCGCGTCAACTGCATTCATCCCGGAGGATTCTTCAACGAACAGCCGGAAGAATTCGTCGAACGTTACTGTAAAAGGACGTTTCTCGGCCGGATGGCGAACATGACCGACCTCAAAGGGGTCATCGTCTTCCTGGCTTCCGACGCCTCCGGATACATCACCGGAGCCAATATTCCGGTGGACGCCGGCTTCACCGCCAAGTAGCCCACCGAACGCCCCGGGCGGTTTTCACTCGATGTTCTGTTCCAGTTTGCGGATCGCCTCGTCGAGCTTGTCGGAACGGAACGCATCGACGATGGCGACATGCTCGGCATGAATCTGCGTCGGGTCGGCATACTGCTTCTGCGTCTGGCGAAAATGGATCCGAATCCGATTGACGATCGCGGTCCAGACCGCCTCCAAATCCGGAAGGTTCGCCCGCCGTATGAGCGACCGGTGAAACGCGATGTCCTCCTCGGCGATGGCCGGGTAGTCCTTGCGGCGGCATGCGTCCGCCATCCTCGTCAGAATCTCGTCCCAGAGCCGGAAGTCCTCGAACGAAAGCGTATCGAATATCCGCCGAAGGGCGTAGGTTTCGATCGTCCGGCGGATCGGAATGATCAGGTCGTGTACCTCGCCGGGCACCGGTTGCACGACGCGGACGCCGCAATTGGGCTTGGATTCCAGAAGCCCCTCGTGAACCATCTGTTGCAGCGCCTCGCGGATGGGGGTACGGCTGACCTGGAACCGTTCGACCAGGCTCGTCTCGCTGATCCGTTCTCCCGACTGAAATCGCCCGGTGAGGATGTCGGATCGGAGTTGCTCGACAATCTGCTCGCGAAGTCCCAGAACCAACGGTTTCTTCTTCATTCCGCTCTTAATAACTTGACGCGTGGAAAAGCCCCGACATTTCCCAGTCGCTTTCAATATTTATTGTTTACATGGCTCCCGCCCGGAGAACTTCCCCGGTACCTCGACAAGTATTGCACCGATTATAGGCGGCCACGAAAGGATACGACAGGCGGACCTGGAAGGTGATCGCTGGAAGGGAGGCGGACCGCGTGCGAGACAAGCCGGCTTCGTATTCGACACTGCGGCTGGACAACTCGAAACAACGCCCACTTCGAGTGAAAAGGCACCCCCCCTTTGGATTTAGTCTTCAGCGCGAGGGCTCGCGCGAGCCCGGGCTACTTCATCCGAATGATCCGATTCGCGGAGAACGTCCGTCCATGCATGTCGGTCGTCTGGAATTCGAGTCGGTGGGCGCCCGGGACCAGTCCCGCCCTGAGTGGGGCGACCCAGAGGTGCGCCGAAACGCGAGGTCGACCGAGGTCGCGCCAATCGTTGTCTTGAATCGCCTGGTCGCGTTGGTACTGCGCCACGAAGCCGGGGTCCTCCCGGAGAGATGGTTCCATTACCGCCCACTCTCCGCCATCGATCCGCATCCGGACCGTTGAGTTCGGTGACCCGTTGAAGACGTTGACGACCACCTCGGTGTCGGCAAGTGCCTCGGCGGCGACGACGTCCGGAAGGTGGATTTCCATCTGATACTCCGCGGGGCGGCCCGCGGCGCGGAAGTCGAGCGTATAGCGATTTCCGTCGATGGTCAGGATGGAATACCCGTTGGGGGCGCCGTCGCTCATCATCGCGTGGGGGATACCCCGCTCATCGAAGGCGCCGTTCCACCAATTTCCGCAGGCGGTGACGTTGACGACGTGGTGGTGCGGTTTTTCGCCCCGCCAGCCCTGCTCTTCCCCGAGCATCCGGTGTTCGTGTGTGTGGGTGTGTCCCGAAAACGAGATGCAGTGGGGGCGATTCTCGATCAGCCGGAAAAGCGCCTCCCGATCCCTCACTGCGGTAATGGGAATGTGCATCAAGAGTACGACGAGCCGGTCTTCCGGAACGCCGGCCAAATCATTCTTAACGAACGCGAGTTGTCTTTCCCCGAAACCACCCCGGTAGCTTCCCTTGCCGGTTTCGGGATCGATGCTCCATTCGCCGTCATCGAGGACGATGAAATGGGCGCCGGCATAGTCGAAACTGTAATAAGCCGGCCCAAATATCCTCTCGAACGTTTCGTCGCTGAAGGCGTCCTGTTCCGCGTCGAAGTTCAAGTCATGGTTGCCGATCACGTTGTACCAGGGAATACCGACCCGACCGATCGCCTCGGCCTGAGGTTCGAGGATGTCCAGGTTATCGAATGCCAGATCGCCGAGCGTCACCCCGAAAGCGGCGGGCGTTCCCACGAGGTCCGCGAGGATGTCGCGCATCAAATAGCCGAGGTCCGTTTCGTCACGTGATTGCGTGTCGCCGAAAAGAATTACTTCGAATCGATCCGGTTCATCCTGCTTATTAAGCGGAAAATCAATCGCCTCCGGAAGGCCCCCCGTCGGAGCGACGCCGGCGAACCGCGAAGGGGGTGATCCCTGGGGCTTGTGGATGTAGTAGAACCGCGGGAGGTTATCCGCGCTGAGAGGCGTCCGGTAACCGGAAGGCTTGATTACGAAGAGGATCGTGTCGTCGCCGACCTCCAGGCGGTAGCGGCCCTCCGAGTCGGTTCGGACGACGTCGATCCCGTTCGAAACACCCACGTCGGCCAGCGGCTCTTCGCCCGGGTCGAACCGCCCGTTGCCGTTGGCGTCGTCAAAGACGACGCCGGTGGCGGTCCGCGCGGCGAACGACAAACCGGAGAAAAGCAACAACAACGCTATCGCGAGAAGGAGGCACTGTACGAATTTCATCGGAGCGGGACCTTTCTTGA
The DNA here is from genome assembly GCA_964520785.1 of uncultured Planctomycetaceae bacterium. Classification (GTDB taxonomy): domain Bacteria; phylum Planctomycetota; class Planctomycetia; order Pirellulales; family Thermoguttaceae; genus CAZFQG01. Next base: position 23,677 of record CAZFQG010000024.1, read on the forward strand.
TCCAAAAGAAACGGCCGGAAGACTACCAGATTCTACGACACGAGATTCCACACGACAAGACCGTCCTCCGTGTGGCGTAGCGGTGGGCCCCTGGTCGTAGGTGACGCCGGGTCCGGACGACTAATCATATCGAAGGACGCCCAAGTCATTGTCGACGACTCCACGTTCATCGCCAAGTCGCCCGGGTCTTCCGGAGAAATCCACTTCGATCATGGGACGCTGGCGACCACATCCTTCGACGCCACCGCGAGTCAACTCAGCGGCGTCGGTTCTGTCATCACGCATGGGATAATCGCAAACGGATTCGATTCGCGGCAAAACACCTCAAGACGTCCTCGGCTATACCATCCTCACCGTCGGTAGCCTTCGCGGCGCGATTGAAGGCGACCTCAACGGCGACGGACTGGTCGGAAGCGGCGACCTCGATCTCGTTCGCGGCTGTTGGGGCCAAGAGGGGATCGCGGTGGAAATCGCCGATGCCAACGGTGCATTGGTCGGTTCCGGCAAAACGGCCCTTCCCGCGTCCGGCGCGAGGCGGCTTGGCGAAGTCGTTGGCCGCCGGTGGATGAGCCGTCCTGGAGTGAGACGGAACGCGAATCAGGCGGGATCGTCGTCTCTTCCCCGAGAGCCTGGGAAAACTTCGGAGCAAGTCATTTTACCGAACCCCCCGCTAGAGGGTCTCTCTTTTTTTGTGACATCTTGACATCTCTGGATGTTTCGACGAAATTAAGGGCGTGGATGCCTCCGCGGCGAGATCGGCTCGGAGTGTTTCGGGCCTCGCGGACGGCCGTCTTTAGTGCCATTAGTTTCGAGTGGGGACAAAGGAGGAACCGTCTTATGTTTTGGCACGCGCGGTATAAGAGGCTTGCGCCCGCATGTGTGTGCGCGGCGATGTTGGTCGTGGTCGCTTCGGCGGGGCACGCCGTCGAGGCATTGTACGATTTCGAGAGTCTCACCCCCGACCTGCCGCTCGGCGGTCAGGATGGCTGGGAAACGGTGAGTGGGTCGTATGTCTACGCGGTCGAGGTGGATGGGAATACGTTCATCACGGCGGACCGCGGTTGCGTTCATTATCGCCCGAACGACGTGAATTTCGGTTTTCCAGGTATCGGCGCGACCGAAACGGCCGCGACCCTGGAGGTGGACATTCTCTTCGCGGGCGTAGACCCGTCTACGGAGGCGGCGGTCGCCATCGACCAAGGCCCGTTTTTGGGCATCGGTTCGATTGGTAGCGGCGACGCATTGTTCTACACGCGCGGCGGCGCCGGTCCGGAATACGGCGCGCCCATTGGTACGGCGGCGTCACCGGGCGACTGGGTCCGAATGCGGCTGGAGATGGATCTGACCGGCAAGGTGGCCGGCTACGAAAACCTGGCCCCCGGGATCGGGACGCTTTCTTACAAGAACCTGACTCGGGAAGAGACCTCCTTCACGACCGTCCTGACGGATATTCCGCTGAACATTCCGGCGGTAGAGACCCAGGGAGGAATCGGCGGCGGCATGCTCATGTATTGGTGGGGAGGCAGCTACCCGCTTGGTCACGTGGGAATCGACAACATCCGCGTCGAGGCGAGTGCCGACTGGCAGCCGCCGGTCCCGGAGCCGCCGAACCCGCCGACGAATTACTCGACGACGATCCTGGCGGACCAACCGGCCGCGTATTGGCGTCTATCCGACAAAACCGGTTCGCACCGTCCCTACGAAGAGGTCGCGGAGGACTTCTTCGGCTATTGGGGAGGTGGCGAGAGTTTCGAGCAGGCCGGTGCCCTTGTGGGCGAGCCACAGGTGACCTCGACCGGATACCGCGGCACCGGACCAACGATGAACGCGCCGGGCATGGACTTGTTTGCCGGTCAAACGCAGATGACCGTCGAAATGTGGGTCAAGCCGGTCGGTGGCGATTCTTCGGGCATTCACTACTTTGAATGGGGCCTCAGTGATTTTTCGCTGGAGGGAGCCGAGCCGCAGCCTCGGTGGTATGTCAATAACACGTTCATGGGCGACGTCAACCTGCCCACCGAGGAATGGGCCCACGTGGCGTTCGTCTTCAACGGCGAGGCGGGAGAGGCCCGTATTTATAAAAACGGTGTCGAGGTCAGTTACCTCAACAGCGGCGTCCCGGCGGCGCTGGCGACCGCTCCGCCGGGCGCGTACGGGAGTTTTGCCCTGGCGGATCGGATTACCGGGGGCCGCAAGGTGGACGCGGACTTCCAGGAGTTGGCCATTTACCGGACGGCCCTCACGGCCGAGCGGATTCTTGCCCATTACAACGCGGCCTCCGGTAGCGAGATTGTCGGCGATCTCAACGGAGATGGTTTCGTCGGCAGCGCCGACTTGGACATCGTCCGCGGCAACTGGGGGCAGAACGTCGACCTCGGATGTCTCTCTTGCGGCGACCCGTCCGGAGACGGTTTCGTCGGCAGCGCCGACTTGGATATCGTCCGCGCGAACTGGGGGGCCGGGTCTCAAGCGGCCTCGGCGGTGCCCGAGCCTTCGGCGATGTTGCCGCTCTTCGGCGCGGCGGCGACGGCGCTGTTCTTCGGCCGGCGCCGAAGGGAGGAACGTTTCATGGCGTCGTCGACAAAAGGATTGATCGCGGTTTTCACCGCCGCCTTCGTCACGGCCTTCGCCGGGACGGCCAGGGCGGCCGACGTGCTTTACGATTTCGAGAGCCTGCTGGGAGGGTCCGGAGTCCTTGGAACGCCGTTGGGCGGCCAGGACAACTGGGAGGCCGGCTTCGGTGCGTATGCCTATGTGACGACGCTCGACGGTAGTCAGGTCGTCAACGCCGACCGCGATACGCGGATTCACCGTGCCAACGACGAGAACTTCCGTTTCCCCGGTCTGTTGACCTCCGAGACGAACGCCGTCATGGAAGTGGATGTCCGGTTCCCGGGAGCCGATCCCGCCGCCGGTGTCGTCGTCTACTACGATGGCGGTCCCTGGTTGGGCATGGCCCCCATCGGAAACGGGCCGACCCAGTTCTATGCGCGCGCGGCCGACTTCAGCCAGGAGTATGGCTTCGATGCGACCGGCCTCGTCGAACCCGGCGATTGGGTCCGGATGCGGCTGGAGATGGACCTGAGCGCCTTCGGCGGAGTCGGTCAGATTTCGTATAAGAACCTGACTAAGGCCGACGCGGATTACACTTCCCTGATGACCGGAGTCCCCCTGGGAGTTGATCTGCTCGGCCAGATCGGCGGGCTTCCCGGTAGCATGAACGTCCAGTTCTACGCGGCGAATTATCCGCTGTTGAACGTGGCCGTCGATAACATTCACGTTCAGTCGGTCGACGATTGGGACGGCAAGCCCTCCCCTCCGAACGCGCCGACGGCGTATTCCCAGAATATCATGGCCGACGGACCCGCCGCCTACTGGCGACTGGCCGAGCCGGCCGGAGCGTACCGCCCCTACGAAGAAGTGACGGAGGACTTCGTCGGCCAGTTCGGGGGAGGAGAGCTGTTTGGACAATTCGGCGCCCTGCCGAACGAGCCATCGATTACAGCGACCGGCTATCGAAGCATGGGAAACACCGCCTCGTTCCCGGTCGGTGACCTGATGGGCGAGGCCACCGCCTTCACTCTGGAACTGTGGCTCCGTCCCGACGGTGATTACGAGGGCGGGATCCACTACTTCGAGGGAGGTGGCAACAGCGATTTCTCGTTGGAAGGACTTCGTCTGGGTCCGGCCTGGTACATCAATAACACGTTCGCCGGCCGCGTGTCCCTATGGGACCAGACGTGGCAGCACTTGGCGTTCGTCTTTGACGGTACGCTCGCAGAGGCGAGGATTTACCAGAACGGCTGGGAAGTCAGTCACGAAACCGGTGTTCCCGCCGCAATCAACGACATCAGCACCTTCTTCCTGGGAAGCCGAGGCGGGACCACGCGGTTCGCGGACGCGGATTTCCAGGAATTGGTCATGTTCGACCGGGCCCTCACGGCGGCGGAGGTCTTCGATCATTACAACGCCAGCCTGGCCGCGTCGGCCGGCGTTCCGGAACCGGGAACGTCCGTCCTCATTCTCTTCGCTGCCGGGCTGCTTCTTGCGCGGTGGCGGCGCTAGAAGTCGACACATGCCGGGTGGCTCCGGTCGATCCTCGGTGCCACCCGGCGTCGATGCAAGTCGCAAAGAGGCGGATCGAGGTGAAAGAACAAACCAGGCGCCGAAAGTGGAATCGCGGTTTTACTCCGGCCCTACGCCGCCCCGCGCAATCGTCGCTTCAGTATCACCTCCGCCGCCGCTACGACTTCCTCCACCGTGAAACGCAGCATGCAGCGTGGATCCGTGCATGGCGAAAACCGATAGTTCAGCGGCGTGACGCAGGGGCTGCACGCCAAGCCTTTCCACATGGCATGGATATTGGTCCCCAGCGGCTTCCAGAGTTGGGGCGTTTCGGGGCCGAAAAGGACGATCACGTCAATGGGGGTCATGGAGGCGAACTGCCCCGGTCCGCTGTCGTTCGTGATGAGCAGATCCGCAAGGCAATAGAGGACGATGAGGTCGCGAAGAGTCGTCTTGCCGGCCAGGTTTAGGGCTCGGGGGGAATCGATCGCGTCGACGACGCGCTGGGCCGACTCATGTTCGGATGGAGAACCGGTGATAGCCACGGTGGCCTCCGGGTAGCCCGCCAGAAGTCGTCGACCCGTCTCGACGAACCGCTCCGTCGGCCAGCGGCGCAGGGGAACGATGTCGCTGGCATTGGGGTTCAGCAGCAGGAGCGGGCCGGTCACCGGCCGAGAGGCCGTTTCTTGCAGCAGCCGATTGACTCGAGCCCTCTCGTCCGGTGTCGGCCGGAAGCGGAGCGTCTGCAGAGGCTCCGGCGAAATCGGTTCCTTTCCCAGGGGGATCTCCTCGCCGGAGGTCGTGAGTGCCTCCACCATCATGAGGAATAACCGGCTGACATGCACATACGGGTTGTTCTGAATCCGATGCGTCATCAGGTCTCCCCGATAGGCCCCCTCCGTCGTGAATCGGTGCAGACCGACCCGGCGTTTCGCCCCACTTAAAAACGCGAGGATTGCCGACGCCCTCGCCAGAAACTCCATATCGACGGCCGCGTCAACTCGCAGCCGCCGGACGCGGAGAAGCGTTCTTAGGATGTCGAAAACAAAGGTGAACAAACCACTATTTCTCACGACCAGGAGGTTTTCCTCCGGCACCACCTCCAGAATATCCAGAATTGGTCGATTTTCTTCAAATACCCAAAAAAACAGATTATCTCTTCCGGCGATTTCGGCCGCTTTTTGCAATGCCGCGTAGGCTTGCACGTTAGCGCCAAGTTCCACGAGTTTGATAAACAGAATTTTCCGCGGGGCAGTCTTCGCATCCGGCCGAGGTCGCCGGAACAGGTCCAAGAGACGCCGCACTCCGGTCAGGCACCAGCAAACGGGAATTCCAACCCAGCGATCAATGACGCGTATGGTATTTGGGCTCATCAGTCTCCTCAATCAGAGTAACCTCAAACGGCCGCATTCTATCGGAAGTCCCGGTTCGAGGGGAATACGAGTATCTCGAAACCGGAAGCGCGACGTCCAGGCGGGTTTCCTCCGGCGGCATTTACAGTGTGCCGGCCGCTCCCGCCGCACATTGCTGATGGGCCACGATTCGCATTCAGGTAGGCCTAGCGGGCACTCCCCAGCGAGGGGGGCTATTGAAGTTGAGTATCTCGGCTTCACTTGGGAATCCCGAGGTGGTCGTGTAGAATAGTGACATGTTTCGCTTCTTCCTTGACCATGGAGAGTTGTGATGAGTGATCGACTGTCGCGGCGGACGTTCGTGAAGAGTTCGTTGATTGGTTCGGCCGGCTTGGCGGTGGGGGGCGCCGCCGGGGTGACGGAGGCGAAGAATCCGGCGTCCCCACCCGCGAAGAAGGGTGCTCTACCGATGGGTAGGATCGGCGATTTGGAGGTCAGCCGGATTCTGCTCGGGGGAAATCTGCTGACGCATTATACGCATTCGCGGGACCTGAGGTACGTCTACAATCTCGCGAAGCACTACAACACCAAGGAGAAGATTTTCGAGACGATGGCCGAGGCGGAGGCGAACGGGATCAACACGCTCGTCATCCATACTGCCGACGGCGTGTTGGATTGGCTTCAGGAGTATCGCGAGAAACACGGCGGAAAGATGCAGTGGATCATCTGTTCCACCGCCCCTTGCGATGCGTCGATGGGGGCCTACACGCGGTCGTGCGAGATGATGGCCGATGTCGGTGTCGACGCGATTTACCTCTGGGGTGTCCACGGGGATGCGCTGTGTAAGGAGAACCGGTTCGACTTGATGAAGCAGGCGGTCGTGATCGCGAAGTCGCAAGGTGTTCCCTCCGGGGTGGGGGCTCACGAGCTGGACGTGATCAAGGCGTGCGAGGAACACGACGTACCTGCCGACTTCTACGTCAAGACGCTGCACCACCACAATTACCCCAGCGCCAAGCTCGACTTCGACTCGATGTGGAGTACGCATCCCGAAGAGACAATCGCCTTCATGGAGACCGTCGAGAAGCCATGGATCGCCTTCAAGGTCATGGCCGCCGGCGCCATCCCTCCGAAGGACGCCTTCCAATACGTCTTCACCGGCGGCTGCGATTTCTCCCTGGCCGGCATGTTCGACTATGAAATCGAAGAGGACTGCCGGATCGCCCGCGAGGTGTTGGCGTCGGACGCGGTCCGAGCGCGGAACCGGCCGTGGCGGGGGTAAGCAAAGGCTGAAGGCTGAAGGATGTAAGGATGAATGGGGGCCGCGGGAGAATCGCCTCGGAGGGGCGCAACATGTTAGCTTAGGGCAACGCCCTGGGTGTTTGATAGAAAGATACGATCAAGCCCTCAAAGGGCGGCCCAATCGCTGAACCGGATCAAAACGCTCACTGGAGAGGATGATGGTACAATGCGTTGTTTGAACCTGATTGGTCTGATCGGATTCGTAGGATTCGTCTGTCTGGCGAGCGTGCCGCCATCCCTCGCCTCCGCGCCCCCCGGAACCAACGTCGCGAAACAAACGCAAGAACTCGTCGAGGCCGACTGGCTCCAGCAGGACGGAGAGAAGGCACTCTCCGCGGACCATCTCGCCGGACTCCTCAAACGCGCAGAAGCGCTCGCGGAGCGTCTGCATGTGTCAGAAGACTTCGCGGAGCGATTTGACGCGTGTAAGAAAGGTCTCGCGTCAATCGGGGAGCATTCGCTCGAATCCGACCGCAAGGCCCTCTATTTCCGCGTTCGCCGTACCCTCCGCGAGATCGCCTTTCAAAACCCGCTCCTCCAAGAGATCGACAAACTCCTCTTCATCAAGCAGCACCAGCCAACGGGGCCCTACCACATGTGCGACCAGTTCTACGGCTGCAACGCCGTCGCCGGCGGCGGGTTGTATGTTCTGGTCGATCCATTCAGCGTCGAACCGAGGCTCGTCGACCTGCTTGAAAACGCCAAGGTCGAAAACGGGCGCCTCCAGGGGAGGCGGCTCAAAGGCGGCTTCCTTTCACCGGAGGTTTCGTTCGACGGCAAGACGATTCTCTTCGCGCATAGCGAGTGCGGGGCCACCGATACCTACCAGTGGACGAAGGAGTGTTGCTTTCACCTTTTCCAGGTGAATGCCGACGGGACGGGGCTTCGTCAATTGACCGATGGAATCAAGGACGATTTCGACCCCTGCTTTCTGCCCGGCGGCCGGATCGCGTTCATTTCCTTGCGGCGCGGCGGCTACCTCCGTTGCGGCCGGCACTGCCCCACGTACACCCTCTTCTCCATGGAACCGGACGGGAGCGACATCGTCTGTCTGAGTTTTCACGAAACGCACGAGTGGCAGCCGAGCGTCGACCACGATGGAATGCTCGTCTACACTCGGTGGGACTACGTCGACCGGGACACGAACGTGGCGCACCATATCTGGACCTGCTATCCCGACGGCCGCGACCCGCGGTCGTTCCACGGAAACTACCCGGAAAAACGCGAGACGCGGCCCTGGATGGAGATGGACATCCGCGCGATCCCCGGTTCGCACAAGTACGTGGCGACGGCCGGGGCGCACCATGGCAACGCGCTGGGGTCGCTCGTTCTCATCGACCGCCGCGAGGAAGACGATCTGGAGATGTCGCAACTGACGCGGTTGACGCCCGACACACCCTTTCCCGAGGCGGAGGGGGGCAAGCAGAATATCGCGAAGCTTTCGCGCTATGGAACACCGTGGCCTTTGAGCGAGAAGGATTTCCTCTGCGTTTACGACGTCAAAGCCGTAAACCATGGCATCTACTGGATCGACGCGGACGGCAACAAGGAACTCGTCTACCGCGATCCGGCGATTCGTTGCATGAGCCCCATGCCGCTGGCCCCGCGGCCGATGCCCCCGGTCATTCCCACCGCGACGACGCAATTCGCTTCCGCGAAGGACCACGATCGGCCCGCGACGATCGCCGTGATGAACATTTACGATGCCGACTTCGAATGGCCGGAAGGGACCGTGATCAAGGAGCTGCGCATCATCCAGGTATTGCCCAAGACGACGCCCGCCCCGAACGATCCGCGTATCGGCATCGGCAACCAGGCCGGCGCCAGGGCCGTGCTGGGAACGGTCCCGGTGGAGGAGGACGGTAGCGTCTTCTTCGAGGCTCCGGTCGGAAAGGCGATCTACTTCCAGGCACTCGACGCCTCCGGCATGGCCGTCCAGTCGATGCGGAGCGTGACCTATGTCCACGCGGGCGAACAACTCACCTGCCAGGGCTGCCACGAGCGAAAACTCCGCTCCGTCGGCCAATCGCCGAGTACGCCAAAGGCCCTCTCGCGGCCGCCGTCGAGGATCACGCCGGAGCCGGAGGGATCCAATCCGTTCAGTTTCGTACGGCTGGTACAGCCGGTGTTGGACGCGAAGTGCGTCGAATGTCACCGCGACGAGGAAGCAATCGACCTCACCGGAGAACCCGCCGGGGGCTTCGGGTGGACGCGGTCCTATCATAATTTGGCGGAGAAGTTCGGATTCTACTTCGATTCGACGAACGGCTCAATTGCCAGGGACGGCAGTAGAACCGTGCCGGGGGAATTCGGCGCGAAGGGTTCGAAGCTCTTGGGCTATCTCGGGGAGGCTCATCACGGAGTGCGCCTCACGGAGGAGGAACGGCGCCGCATAACTCTTTGGCTGGACGCGAATTCCGATTTTTTTGGCGCGTACGAGGATACCCAGGCCCAGACGGCCGGAAAAATCGTGGTTCCCACGCTGGATTGACCAGGGCTGGCCCAATTATAATGGTAAATGGGTTTGCCCTGGCTTGTCGCACAATTCAGTTTTTTGTCTTGACTCCTCTCGCGCGATCGCGCGGGATTTCGTTTCTTTGAAGTAATGTCCGAGAACGACGCGCACGGGTCCGAATCCGAGAAGAGACTGGCGGAAGAATCCGCCCAAAAGGCCGAGAAACCGACCGACGTCGAGGATGCGTTTCTGCCCGTCGTCGATGAGACCGCCGGTGGGGAGAATTCAACCTCGAATGAAGACATTTCGTTTGCAATGACGAATTCGCGGTCCGCTCCTTCCGAAACCGGGCGGGGTGCCGAGGAGGCGGGCGAACCTTCACCGGAGCCGTCCGCGCAGTCCGTTCCAGGGGGCGCGACGAGTGGCGACTCGAAGCCGAAAGACGAAGCGGTCCCGGTGGGAAAGGGAGAACGAACCGAGAGGAATCGCATCGGATGGTTCCATATGGGTCGGACCCGGATGCAGGAGGCGGGGGGTTTCCTCACGTCGATGGTCTTGCACGCGGTCGTACTCGTCGGATTGGCTTTGTGGGTGCTTCCACAGGCGATCGAAGACCATTTCACCCCCCTTGTCGTGGAAACACTGGACTCGCTCGAAGAAGAACTGGAGACGGTTGAACTGGAGGAGTCGCTGGAAGTCGGAACCGAGATGGCATTCACCAGTGCCGTTGCCGGTTCGCTCGAACAGCCGATGGACGTCAGTGAGCCTGAACTCGAGAAGACGACGGTCGAAGAAAGCCTCCAACCGGTCAAGGTTTCACTGGACGTCTCCTTGGGGGAAATGGCCCGGAGTTCCGGAATACTCGACGATTTGGGGGACGGCGTACTGGGGCAGGCTCGAGCCGTCGTCGAGGGGTATGGGAGTGCCATGGACCGGATCACCCGCGAGATTCTCTGGATGCTCGAAGATAGTGACGTCTTGGTAGTCTGGCTCTTTGACGAATCGGAGAGCATGAAGGACGACCAGGAGGAGATTTCCGGTCGGATCGCGAGGGTTTACGAGGAATTGGGGCTTTCGGGCAAGGCGGAGGGGGAGGCTCTTCTGACCGCCGTATGCAGTTTCGGGGAGGGATTTCACGTCCAGACGGACAAGCCGACCAGCGACGTCGAAAAGATCAAATCGGCGATCAAAGCGGTTCCCGTGGATCCGTCGGGAAAGGAAGCGATGTGCCAATCGGTCAGCGCCGCCGTCAACCGCTATCGGCGGTTCGCCACAAGCGGCAAGCGCAAACTCGCGTTGATCCTGGTGACCGACGAAAGCGGCGATCACGAAGGGAACGTCGGCTACTTGGAGCAAGCCATCGCCGATGCGCGATCCGCGCGGTGCAGGGTGTACGTTTTGGGGCGCGAAGCCGTTTTCGGATACCCCTACGCCTATATTCGCTGGAAACATCCCCAGACTGAACGGCCGCACTGGATTCGGATCGACCGCGGTCCCGAGACGGCCTTCGTGGAGCAGCTCCAGACGGACGGGTTTGAACGTCGGCGTGATGCCTATTCCAGCGGCTTCGGACCGTATGAACAATCCCGGCTGGCCCGCGAGACCGGCGGGATATTCTTCATGCTTCCGACCGTCGAGGCGAATCTGGTTCGCAGCGAAAAGCGCCGCTACGAACTCGAGGCGATGACCGGCTATTTCCCCGATCTCCGAGCGAGAGAGGAAATCCTCGCCGATCGCAAGAGAAGCAAGCTGCAAACGCTTCTCTGGGGCGTTATCAGTACGCTCAACCCTTACGACAAGAACGCGGCGAAAGTAATCGAGCTGAGGGTCCATTTCTCCCCCGATTTCGAGACATTCAAGAAACAAGTCGCCGAGGAACAGGCGAAGATCCCCGTATACTTGCGCGAGTTGGCACGGCAGACGTCGGTCGTCGAGGAAGGTCGGCGGCTGCGTATCGAGGAGCCCTCTCCTCGATGGCGCGCCAACTACGACCTGCTCTACGCCCAATTGATCGCCTATCAAGCGCGAGTCCACGAGTATGGCGCGTATATGACCGAGTTCGTGCGCCGACCCCCGGTCGTCCCCCTGAAGCGGCCGCCGAATCTCAGTCTGACGTACTGGGACCTGGGGTCACGCAAGGAGACGTTAACCGGAGACACGATCGAACCCTACGTAAAAAAGGCGACGGAGCTATTCGAAAAGATCAAGAACGACCATCCCGGCACGCCTTGGGCCTCGCGAGCCCAGTGGGAATTGGACCGCGGCTACGGCGTGCGTCTCAACCCGCGCTATGAACCGCCCTATAAGGACGTGAAAGACCCGATTCCGGTTCCGAAGTTTTAGTGTATTGCGCCAGAGATACGCTCGATGTGGCCCGAGAGGCCACGGCGCTTGCGTATCCGCTGATTTTTCAAATCAGCGGATATGTGGGAAACCTCCCGTTTCCCACGCAGCCTGTTTGTCAACAGGCTGCTAACCGGCTTGGCTCCGCTCAAGGAGGCATTGCTCTTTCTTGGGTATGGGCGAGTCCTTTCCCTGGTGAAGATGGCGGGAGCCGGGGCGCTCGGTACTACGACGGGTGGAATCCGATCACCACCGCGTCAACTGACCGGTTCGAGTTCTTCTTCCACCGCCGGAGGGAGCAGCGGAAGCATCGGCCCATGCTCGCGGAGTTCCTTGCCGTCATTGAGAAAGATGGTGTTGCGTCCGGCCGACTTCGCCTCGTACATGGCGGAATCCGCTCGGGCGAGCAGTTGTTCGCGTGAATCCCTCTTCAGCGCGGAGGCGATTCCGGCGCTGACGGTAACCGGCGTCTTCTCCTCGACCGCCTTGCGGACCCTTTCGGCGAAAACGGCGGCGTTCGTGAGATCGGTCTGAGGCATGAGGACGACGAATTCCTCTCCGCCGTATCGGGCCACGATATCGGTTTCCCTGGCGCTTTGGCCGAGGATCTCGGCGAAGCGCTGCAATACCTCGTCGCCGAGGAGATGGCCTTGTTCGTCGTTTATCCGTTTGAAATGATCGATGTCGAAGAGAGCGACGGCGAAATTGGTACCATAGCGGAGCATCAGGCGAAACTGCGCCTCGAGCGATTGTTCGAGGGCGCGACGGTTCTGAACTCCGGTGAGGGCGTCGGTTCGGACGTCGGAGAAATTCATCAGCATGTGGGACTGTTGGCGGATCTCCTCATAGGCTTGAGAGAGCTGACCGGCCAAGCTGAGCGTGGGCCGCAAGACCTCCTCGGCCTCCCGGCAAAGCGATTCCCAGGCACCGGCGTCCTCGCCGGCCGGAGCCTCCTTCAGCCGTTCCTTGTACCGCGTGATGTAGGCATGATGTTTGGAGATGTTCCGCCTCAGCGCCCAGGAAATCCGTTCCAGCTCCTCCGCGACGTGTTTCGCTCTGCGCAGGTCGGATTGCGTCGTTCTGGCCGCCTCGGCGATCTTCTTTCGGCTAATCCTGCCGACAAGAAAAGCGATGAGCGCGATGGCCGTGAATTCCAGAAGGAGCGGGATATCGGTAAGGAAGAATGATGGTGCCGCGAAAAATGAAAAGAACACGAAGACCCTCGCCTGCAAAACGGTGCGTCTAATGCTTATCTCCAGTATAGCCTCGAAATCCGCGGCGGGCCGAGCGGGAAAAACTGATGCCCGCCGGAGGACGGGGACGGATGCCGATCGTGTCGATTCTCGCGAGGACTCCGGTTTCGGCGGATGTGTCCCAATCAACGGCGGGAGGCGCGAACCGCGTCGACCAGCGCGGCCGCGTTATCGTGGAAGACCCGCCGAAGGGACTCGTCGGCCGGCGCCAAAGCCCTCACCATCGCGCGAAGCTGCTCGTAGCGGACGAACGTCATCCTTCCATCGCAGTGGTCCAGATTCAACGAGTGATTTTCCTGTCCCAAGAAGGCCCAAGCATGCCCGAACGTGACGTATTTGCCACGAACCGCGCCAACCGGAAGATCGTCACTGCCGTACATAACCCGTTCGATTCCGACGGCGTCCAGCAGAGCGCGGACCGCGTCGGAATCACACACGGAGGAAACATCAAACCACGCCTGGGGCAATCTTCTTAGAACGGGCGCGGCCTCGCGGATCGGGCGGGGGTAGTAACTCCGCGCGGCGTGGGCGAGAATCCACTTCACGTTTTGGAACCGTTCGGATAACCGTTCGAGATCGACCAGGTTTTCGCGGTCCGCCACGCCGGCCCGTTTCGACAGATGAAGCATCACCAGAAGTCCGCGTGAATCGGCGACTTCCAGCAGCCGCTCGGGAAGGAAATCGGTGATCCGGCACTCCACCGCGTCTCCGGTCGTCGAGTAGAACCGGTACGGTTTGAACCCCAGAAAACGGCCTTGCTCCACGTCCGCGTCGACTTCCTCCGGCTTCATCGACGGATGTACCAGCATCAAAGCGTTGGTGTCTTCTGCGGAAGCCTGCATCGCCGCCCAGGCGTTGGCACCCTTGAAATCGCAATCCGGAGAGAATGGAAAAGGAAAGGTCAGCCGGCGGACACGGCGTCCGGGAAGGAGAACGGCGTCGGCTTCCCGGAGTTCCTCGCTCCCGACGACGGGAAACTTCCTTCGGACCATTTGGAGATACGGATTGCCGGTTGGCGGGTTCGTGTCGAATTCCCAGCGGAAAACGTGGGTGTGAACGTCAAAAACACATTCGGGAACGAACGGTTCAAGTTCCTCTTCCCAGATGCGGCGATCCAGATCGTTTTGTTTCGGATCCATGTTTACCGACCGATGCAGTAGAGGTTCTTGCGCCCGCGAAGATACAGCTTGCCGTCGCTGACGATCGGCGAGGCGTATAGCTCGTCGTCGAGCATGTTCTCCGCGACGACATGCAGTTCTTGGTCGGCCCGGATGACGGTCGTGAGGCCCCGAGTTCCCGTGAAATAGACGTTTCCGTCGGCGACGATGGGGGACGCCCGGTAGGGTCCTTTCTCCAGCCGCGTTCTCCAGTATTCCTCGCCGGTGAGCGCGTCGAGACAGTATGCGATGCCGTCGTCGTTTACCCAAAACACCATGCCCTCCGTCACGACGGGACATGGTGAATCGGGGGTCCCCCTCTCGTGCTTCCAGAGGATCGAATCATGCGATTCCTCGCCTTGGCGTTTCGGCCGAAACGCGAAGAACGGTCCCCGCTTTCCTTGCGTGGCGTAAACGCGGTCCCCCCAGGTCACCGGGCCGGTGACGGGCCGGTTGCCGACGACTCGGGGCAGGTACCATAGGCGTTCTCCGGTCGCCGGATCATAGGCATCGAGAATCTCGCCGCCCATGATGATTACCTCTTGGCGCCCGTCCGGATTCCAGAGCAAGGGGGTGGTGTAGCCGTCCGCGAACTCGGCCTCCGCCTCACTGACGCGGGACGTCTTCCAGACCTCGCGGCCCGTACGCGCGTCGTGGGCGACCACGTAGCTCTCGGACGGCTCGCCGGGCAAATCGCGGCAGGCGTCGTTCATGCAAACGGAGATGAGGAGCCCGTCGACGAGGATAGGGCTGTTCGCATGACCCCACCAAATAGTATAGGGGCCGTAATCCTCCTGGAAATTACGTTTCCAAAGCCGGTTTCCTCCGAAATCGAAGACGGCGGTATCCCCATTGCCGAAATGGGCCGCCACCACTTCGCCGTCCGTTACCGGTGAAGGACTCGCCAGATTCTGCGTCATGTGGAATTTCTGATGGCGCCGTTCCTCACCCAGCTTTTTCCGCATTTCCATGCGGGGCGTTTGCCCTTCACCGATCTTTCGAGTCCAGAGCAGTTCGCCGGTTCGCTTGTCGAATCTCAGAAGAAGTAAATCACGATCGTCGACATGCGTCGTCAGAAAGAGCGCATCACCCCAGATGACCGGCGTATTACGTCCGAACTCGGGAATCGGCGCCTTCCAGATGACATTCGTCGCCGCGGCGTCGGATTCGTCCCACTCCGTCGGAACCTCTTTCTCCAGGCAAATCCCATCACCGCTTGGACCGCGCCACTGTGGCCAATGATTTTCGGCGATGGCCGCGAGCGGAACGAGGCACGCGAAGAAGAGAAAAACGATTCCCGATCGGAGCGGATTCATGGCGGCGTCTCGATATCGAACAATTCGGATAACGCGGCGTTTCACGGTTTCGTAGACCGAAGGATTCAAAGTACCATAAAAACGGGCCTACAACTTCAGAAGCAACTCCGCGATCTGGACGGCGTTCGTCGCGGCCCCCTTGCGGAGGTTGTCGCTGACGCACCAGAAAGCGAGGCCGTTTTCGCTCGACAGGTCCTCGCGGATCCGGCCGATGAAGGTGTCGTCACTGCCGCTGCAGTTGCTAGGCATGGGGTAGACCTTGTTGGGAAGGTCGTCCATGACCACCAGGCCCGGCGTCGCGGCGAACAACTCCCGAGCCTCCTCCACGCTCACCTTACGCTGCGTCTCCAGAAGGATGCTTTCGCTGTGGCAGTTCGAGACGGGAATGCGCACGCACGTGGGACAGACTTGGATCGTGTCGTCTTCGAATATCTTTTGAGTCTCGTACACCATCTTCATCTCTTCCGAGGTATATCCCCGATGCTTGGGCGACCCGATCTGCGGAATGCAATTAAAGGCGATGGGATACGGAAATGCCTCGTATTGGTAATCCTCTCCGGCCAAGGCGGCACGCGTGCCGTTTTCCAGATCGCGCGTTCCCGGAAGCCCGGCACCGCTGGTCGCCTGGTACGTACTGACGACGACCCGACGGATTCTGGCCGCGTCGTGGATCGGCTTCATCGCGAGGACCATTTGCGTCGTCGAACAATTCGGGCTGGAGATAATCCCTTGGTGGTTCTTCACCGCCTCGGGGTTGACCTCCGGAATGACCAGCGGGACCTTGGGATCCATCCGCCAATAACCGCTTTCGTCCACGACGATGCAGTTTCGCTTGACCGCCTCCGGAACGAAGTCCCTGGCGATCTCGTCCGGCGTACTGGCGATGGCCAAATCGATACCCTCGAACGCCTCCGGCGTCAATTCCTCCACCGCGACTTTCGACCCGGCGAACGCAATTTCCTTACCAATGGATCGGGCCGAGGCCAGCATCTTGATGTTCTTGAACGGGAACCTGCGTTCTTCGAGGAGTTGGCGAATCAGAGTTCCGACTGCGCCCGTAGCGCCGACGATTGCGACAGTATCAAACACGTTTCTTTCCTTCTAGGTAACCAAACACAAACCGAAATCCACGAAAAACGGGGGGTGCCAAGGCGTTCCGGGAGGGCACCGCTTTCACGGCAACCGCAACATCAATCCGCGGAATGACAATAGCTTATACCATACTTCCCCGTGAGTTCTTCTACTGAATTGGGAAGACACAGTCTAACACACCCGGGTTCAGTCTCTCAAGGGGTCGCCGGGCCGTTTCGCGATCTACGATTAGCTTGACGGCTCTCCCCCCGATTAGCAATGATTGACCCCCTCCCCCTGTCGATTCCCGCGCCCCTCCGGCGAGATCGCGCCGCCCCAGGTTCAGGTTTCGGCCACGTACGTGGGCGCGGGTTCGAGTAAATCATCATCCGCGCCGAACCCGGCGGCGCCGTAGTCCGCGTCAAGGACGTAGGCAGGGTGGAATTGGGGGCGGAGAACTACGACGCGCTGGGGTTCTCGATGAATACGCTGTGCCTTCTGGGACTCGTACTGGCGATCGGACTGGTAGTGGACGACGCCATCGTCGTGGTGGAAAGCGTCGAACGCCAGATGACCGACAGCAACCTCGGACCGTTTCAGGCCGCCGAGGAGTCGATGAAGGAGGTGGCCGGCCCGATCATCGCGACGTCGCTCGTCTTGATGGCCGTCTTTGTCCCGATCGCCTTTATGCCAGGCATCTCGGGGCGGCTCTACAATCATCGCCGATTTCCGCGGGGCGAAATTGGATGACATTTTCATGTGTACACGAATTTGATCCGGTGGTTTGCCAGCCAGGGAATTTGGGGGGCGGGTTGGTCGAGCTTGGCTTCGCGCAAGATCGGATCGTGGCCGCGGCGGTCGAGATACACGACGATCCGGCGACCGTGCTCCACTTCCACGGCGCCGGACGTTTCGACGAATTTGCGGAACAGGGCTTTCGGTTTGCCGTGATCGAAACCGTGAAGTCGGCTTGCGACCCAGCGATAGCAGCCGTTGGCCAGCACGGTTCCCAAAGCCCTTTTATTCACAGGAAATCGCCCGATCTACCCCCACAGATGTCACCGAGTTTTCCTCCGCGGAAATCGGCGTTGAATAGAAGTAATACGCACACCGCAGATTGCAGACCGGGCCGATCGGCTTGACGATGACGTGAAGACCAGTCCGCAGAGGGGTGTTGGGCGGGCTCGCGGAACTCCGTTCCCCTAGGTGCAAGACGACTCTGGGCGGTACTTCGCGCGCTGCGATAGAAACTGTACACTCGGAGCATAGAATAGTGCGGCTGCAGGATCAATCCCCTTATTAGTACTATTCTTGGATGTTTGGGCAAAACAGAAAGGATCACCAAGCAGGTTTCCCACCGGCTCGGCTTGCCCGGACTTCAATTCACGGGATCATGTTTTATTGGAGCAACTAGCGGAATGCCCCTTTAGTGGGCGAGGCGAGATTCCCAATCCAAACGGCCATTCTAGAAACACGAAAGGAAATCGGTATGGCATCGGAAACTCGGCAAGTGTATTTGTGCAAACTCTGCGGGAGCATGGTTGAGGTTCTCCAGGGTGGTTCCGGCACGCTCGTCTGCTGCGGCGAGCCGATGGAACTTCAAACGGAAAACACCGTCGACGCCGCGAAGGAGAAGCACGTCCCGGTCCTGGAGAAGACCGCGGATGGAATCAAGGTCTCCGTTGGAAGCGTCGCGCATCCTATGACCGAAGAGCACTACATCCAGTGGATCGAACTCCAATGCGAGCACGGCGTGATTCGTAAGACCCTCAAGCCGGGCGACGCCCCCGAGGCCGTCTTTCCCGCGCCGCCCCAAGGTTTTTGCGAGGGAGTCACCGCCAGGGCGTACTGCAACCTGCACGGGTTGTGGAAAAGCGCCTAGCAGCCGTTGAAAAACAGGCTGCGCGAGCGTTTTGGCCTCTCGGGCCACATTGAACGAGGTTGGAAATTTGGTCGGCATCATTCGTTCCCCATCGAGCGATGGGGAGCGAGTCGGTGCCGGTCGTTCGTGTCATTCGGCGGAAGGTCCAAAGATGAAGCCGTTTTACTGGCTTTTCCCCGTGATCGCGATTGCTTTGGTGTCGCCGGTCGCGGCGCAGTGGCAAATGCACGAAGTCCGCCGTCTTGGTGGAGGAGGCGACCCGGTCCGCGTTCCGGCGAGGATGCAAATCGTCACGCAACGATGGAATCGGGCGGTAGCGGTCCCCTACGTCGTCTATATGCCGGAAAGGAACCGTCTCGTCATGTTAATCGGCCGGGACTACCCCCACCGTGCCATGACGCTCACCAGCGACGACCACGGAGCCACCTGGACCGATCCGGTCTACCTGCATGTGGACGCGGCCGGCCACCCCGACGCTGGGATGGCGACGGGCCTTGCCTATCTGGGCGAGGGCAAACTGATCGCCACGGAGGGAGCCAATCATTGGCTCAGCGACGACTACGCAAACACGTGGACCGCCGTCACCAATCCGCCCGCGGCGAACGGACGGACCTGGTTTGAATGGGATCCCCCTTTGATTGATAGAGACGCTTTGACCGGCCGCGTCCGCCGACTGATGTCCTTCTGCAGCGACAATCTTCAACCGGACGGCCGTTTCCAGGGGTACCTGCGGTTCAGTACCGACGAGGGAAGAACCTGGGATGGGGAGATCGAAGTCCCGCAAATGAACAGAGTAAACGAGGCGGCGTTTCTCCGAGCGAGGACCGGCGACATTGTCGCGGCGTGCCGGACGGACAGCCCCCCCCGGTTTGCCGACGGCATCGACCACTACAACGGGCTCGCCGTGTCGATTTCGACCGACAATGGAGCAACCTGGTCCGCCTTGAACCGCCTGTACGAATGGGGCCGGCACCATCCCAGCATGGTCCTGCTGAACGATGGAACGATCGTCATGACCTACGTCGTCCGGAAGGGATACACGGACACTCCGGAGGGCTATCCGCGTTTCGGGATCGAGGCGGTCATCAGCCGGGACGACGGCCGGACGTGGGATTTGGACCACCGCTATCTCCTGCACACGTGGACCGGCAAACGTCAGGGACCAACCTCCTGGTGGCCCAGTAGTCAGGCAACGTCGTCCTTGTTGCTTCCCGGCGGCGCGATTCTCACCGCGTTCGGAACCGGGTACCGAATTGACGCGGCCACGGAGAATCCACCTCGCCCCAGGGACGTCGGGTTGATCGAGTGGCGTCCGTGCGATGCTCCGGTCAGTTCGGACACCACCATCCGGGATGCGGGCGCCGATTCGGAACTCCGCAACCTATTCGATCCAAGTGAGTGACCGGTGAGGGAATCCACCGCTTATCGGGCCGGTCCGCGAACACCCCGTTAAGAGAGGAGAATAGACAAATGGGTTTTTTCAAGAGGATATTTGGAATCTGCGAAACCCGGCCTCCGAGGGACGCCGGCTGCTTCAACTACCGCGACGGCAGGCTGGAAATCGATCTAAACCGCGCACCGGAACTGGCAAAGGCCGGGGGGGCGATCCGCATCGAGGGGGGCGAGCTGCCGTGTCGCGTTTTGGTCGTCCACGGCGACGACGGGCGCTTTCACGCCTTCCCCAATCGCTGCACCCATATCGGCCACCGCCGCCTGGATCCGCTTCCGGGAACCGGCAAAGTCCGTTGCTGCAGCGTGGGTCAGTCGGAGTTCGACTACGAAGGCCACCGCCTCGCCGGTTCCGCCAAGGACGATATCGTGCCGTTCGACGTCGTCGTCGATGGAGAAACGGTCGTGGTCGCGCTTGCGTGACGACGCGTTCCCATTTTTCTCTTGGATAACGTATTCTCTTGGCCACTGTCAAAACGTTCCCGTTCTATTACGGCTGGGTCATTCTGGTCGCCTCCACGCTCGGTGTTATCATGAGCATACCGGGGCAAACGATGGGGGTGACCGTTTTCACGAACAGCCTGATCGTGGCGTTTGGCGTCAGCCGCACGTCGCTGAGCTTTACCTATATGCTGGGAACGATGGGTTCGAGCTTCTTCCTGCCATGGGCGGGAAGACTACTCGACAGGCGCGGCGCCCGATTCATGGTCGTCTTCGCGACCACCGGTCTATCGGTCTCGCTGTTCCTCCTTTACATCGGTCCGGTATTGATTCACGGCGGCTTCGGCGATGGTTTCGGCGGGTGGCCGGGAGCCGCCGTACTATTCCTTGCGTTTCTGGGCATACGTCACTTCGGCCAGGGGCAAATGACGATGATCGCCAGGACCATGCTCGGCCGCTGGTTCGAAAGCCGCAGGGGACTGGCTTTCGCGATTAGCGGGGCCGTCGTCGCGTATGTTTTCGGCGTCGCCCCCTATTGGCTCAATCGGCTGATCTCGGCGCGCGGCTGGCAAGACGCGATTCTCGTGCTGATCGCCGCTGAAGCGGTCATGATGGTGATCGGAGTATTGTTCTACCGCGGCAGCGTCGAAGAATGTGGCATGAAAATGGAAGAAGGGCTCTCGCCGCGACGATCGCGAACTCCGGCGGTGGCCGCGCGCGATTGGGAGCTGCAAGAGGTCAAGCGTTCACCCGTTTTTTGGGTATACAACGCCGCCGTCACTTGGGAAGCGTTTTTGATCACGGCAATCGTCTTCCACTTCGAGGCAATCTGCGGGACTCAGGGGCTGGATGTGGCGGAGGGGTTCGCCCTGTTCGTACCAATGGCCGTCGCCGGAACGCTCGTGCAGATCGTTGCCAGTTATTCCAGTGACAAGATATCCATTCGCTATCATCTGTTGTTCATGCAGGTGACGATGTTCGTCGGGACTATATCGCTCCTGTTCTTGGGACACAGGACCGGCCAG